>DASYRS010000136.1:0-5460 GCA_036004205.1 Dongiaceae bacterium | reverse complement strand
GGGCTGAGGCCGATGATGTGATCGAACACCGCCTTGCGGATGTCGGCGACCACGCGCTCTCCCACCCATGAGACCAGATAGAAACGGGCGAACGTGCCTGCCGCCAGCAGCACCGACACGCCGAACAGGATCAGGACCGCGCGATCGAGCAGCGACGCATCGCCCGCCGAAAAGCCCTGGTCGACCAGCACGCGCAACCCGACCCCCAAACCGAGGGTGGTGCCGGCGGTGATAATGAGCGCCAGCGTGGCGCCCGCGATCTGCCAGCCGTAGGGCTTGGCGAAGCGCGCGAGGCGGAACAGCAGGCGGTAGTCGCGCGAAACTTCCCGGTCGCTGGAGGAACGTGCGGCCATGTCCGATCCGGCGCGCTCTTACAGATCCAGGCGCACGGCGCGACCCGATGCCGCAGCCAGCTCGCCGGCCAGCAGCGCCGTCAGCTCCTCCGCGCCGCGGGTCGAGCGCCAGATCTTACCGTCGCCCTCGCCATCCTCGGCGCCGAAATGCCAGGCGCCGCTCTTGGGCGAGGACAGCCAGATTTCCCGGTTGGGGCCATGCTTGTTGACGACGTAGGTGCCGCCGTCGGGCAGCTCGATTTGCAGAATGCCGCCGGTCATCTCGACGTCCAGCCAGTCGCCCAGCTGGTCCTCGATCTGGTCGAACAGGGTGTCCAGGACCTCGGCGGCGCGGCGCTCAAACTCGACCTGATTCATATAGAGTGCCCGTTGCTCGGATGCCGCGAATGCTGGCGCTGCCTGGGATTAACGAATTCCGGCCGCAAAAACAAGGCGATGGCTCGGCCGTGGGGGACCGCCTCGGGGCCGCCCAGGGCGCTCTTGCCACCTTGGGTCGGCTTCGTTATAACCCCGCCCGACTTTCAAGGAGTTAGCCATGAAGCCGAAGATTCATCCGGACTATCACGAGATCAACGTCGCGATGACCGACGGCACCAAGTTCACCACCCGCTCGACCTATGGCAAGCCGGGCGACACCATGCATCTCGACATCGACCCGAAGTCGCATCCGGCCTGGACCGGCGTGCATCGCCTGATGGACAGCGGCGGCCAGCTCGCCAAGTTCAACAAGCGCTTCCAGGGCATGTCGATGAAGAAGAAGTAAGTCCGGCAACGGACGGGCTGAAACGCAAGACCGCCCGATCGGGCGGTCTTTTCTTTTGGATCATTCCACCAAGCTCGGCGCGACTACGCGCCCTTGCCCGGATAGGTCAGCTCGTTCTGCCGCAGCTGGTCGGTGGCGCGCTGCGCCGCCTGTTCGTCGAGCCGCGCGATACGCCGATAGAGCGAGAGCGAACGGGCGAGCAGGTTGCGCAGTTCCTCGGGCATGCCGGGATCGTCGTCGCCCTGGGTGTTGAGGCAGAGCTCGCGGCCGCCAAGGCGCCGGTCCGGACGCGTCGCCTCGACCAGATTCATTTCGCCGGCATGGACCGCGCGATGGGTGAGCAACCAGGCCAGCACCTGCGTCAGGCGCGCAACCAGCCGCATGGATTCCATGCTGGCCGCCAGCCCGTGCTCGATGGGCATGCCCTTGCGCTCGGTCTCCGACCGATCGATGAGATAGCGGCGGGTCTCTGCCAGTAGAGCCATCGCCTCCATCATGGTGCGGTCGAAGAACTCTACCGTGGCCGTCATTACGCGATCCCGACCCACTTTGTACTTGGCACGCAGAAGACTGGGGCGGCAGGGGCCGCTTCCAGGCGTCAAGCTGGAATAGGTCAAAGCCGTTAACAAACACTTAGAGGGGCCAACCGAGGCGGTCAACCCACCTATACCTCTGCTTGAAATCGAAGATTTCACGCCTACATGTTGGTTACCGAAGGCCCAACGGCTTCGGTGCAAAAACGAGTCGGCCAATGGTTCGGCGACTCAGTCATCAACCCATGTTGCTCATAGGAGGACATGCCATGCGTAGCTTTGACCTTTCTCCCCATTTCCGTTCCACCGTCGGTTTTGACCGTCTGTCGCGCCTGATGGATGCGGCGACCCGGATCGACGACAGCTCGCTCTCCTATCCGCCCTACAATATCGAGCGGACCGGCGATGACACCTATCGCATCACGATGGCGGTCGCTGGCTTTGGCGAGAACGACCTTTCCATCACCACCCAGGACAACCAGCTTCTGATCTCCGGCAAGAACGCCAAGGAAGAGAGCGAGCAGTCGTATCTCTATCGCGGCATCGCCGGGCGCGCCTTCGAGCGTCGCTTCACGCTGGCCGACCACATCCGCGTCAATGGCGCGTCGCTGGTCAACGGCCTGCTGCATGTCGACCTCGTGCGCGAAGTACCGGAAGCGATGAAGCCGCGGCAGGTGAAGATCAGCTCTTCGCCGACGAGCAAGCCGCAGGTGCTTGAGAACAAGGCGGCCTAATCACAGTCGCCTCAACGCGCAGGCCTCATCCGATCTGCGCCTTCCCGACTGGCCGGGCGAAAGCTCGGCCAGTTTTCTTTTGTGCGGGGAGATTTCTTTTGTGCGCGGAGAATGACGCGTGAAAAGCGGAGGGCCGCTGCACCGTGTTGCGGTGGCGGCCCTCTCGTGTTTCTAAGCCTCTGCCTGTCTAACTTGCCCCTGGCGCAAGCGCCTAGGTCGTTCAGCGGGGTGCAGCCTATGAATGGCACTATCCATCGTCAAGCGAACAATCTCGTTGACAAATTCACTTGATTGTCATCAAGCGTGCGCCCGCAATCGCAACGCGAAATAAAAAACACCGCCGGCATGGCCGGCGGTGCAAGTTAGACAGGGAGGCATGAAACTGGATCGAAGATCCAGGAGGAGAGGTGGGGAGCCCACCTTCCTGCTTGTCAGATTACCGGGCAGGAATGAACAAACCGTTAACCAGAAACGACGGTTTCTCCTTTTGCTTTCCGGCTATTGCGCCAGCCAGCCGCCATCCAAAGCGATTGCCGAACCAGTAATCTGGTCTGCTGCAGGACTGCATAAGAATAGCACGGTCTCGCCGATCTGTTCGGGCGTGGTGAATTCCTTCGAAGGCTGCTTCTCGCCGAGCAGCGCCATCTTCGCCGCGTCCGGCGATAACTTCTCTGCCGCGGCCTTCGCGTCGATCTGCTTTTGCACCAGCGGCGTCAGCACCCAGCCGGGACAAATGGCCACGCAGGTGATGCCGCTGCCCGCCGTCTCCAATCCGATGGTTTTGGTCAGGCCTATAATCCCATGCTTGGCGGAAACGTACGCCGACTTCTCGGCCGAGGCGACCAGTCCGTGGGTCGACGCGATGTTGATGACGCGGCCCCACTTCCTGGCGCGCATACCGGGCAACGCCGCCTTGGCGGCATGAAAGGCCGACGACAGGTTGATCGCGATGATGGCGTCCCACTTGTCCTCGGGGAACTGCTCCACCGGCGCCACGAACTGGATGCCCGCATTGTTCACCAGGATGTCGACGCCGCCGAGCTTTTTCTGTGCGCTCGCCACCATGTCGCGGATATCCGCCGGCTTGGACATGTCGGCGGGGTGATAGACCACCTCCACCCTGGCCGAGGCCGCCAGCGCCGCGCGCTGCCGCTCGATCTCTCCAGCATCGCCGAAGCCGTTCAGCATCACGTTCGCGCCGGCACCCGCCAGCGCTTCCGCCACGCCCTTGCCGATCCCGCTGGTGGAACCGGTGACGATCGCACTCTTACCCTTGAGCATAATTGGTCTTTCTATGATGCAGATTTGAAGATGCCGGCGGCGGCGCTGATATGAGCCTTCTTCGCGGCGATCTTTTCTTCGACCCGCCGGATCTCCGCCTGCATCTCTTCGATGTAGGTATGGAGTTCCTCGATCGAAAGCACATCCAGGTTGCGCGGTTGAGGCTTCTGCTTCTTCGGCTCCAGTTCCTCAAGATCCATGATTCACCTCCTCGACTGACGCCAAGATGACGACCAGTCTACCGGCGGGTTCTGGTCAATTCCATTGCAGCGGCAAATCGGCTAGCTATGTCGCACCTTTGTCGCAGCAGGATATTCCCCATGCAGATCCCCGCCGAAATGCGCGCCATCGAGATCAAGCAGCCGGGTGGCCCCGAGGTGCTGGTGCCGGTGAAGCGCCCGGTCCCCAAGCCCGGTCCGGGCGAGGTCCTGATCCGGGTGGCGGCCGCCGGCGTCAACCGTCCGGACATGCTGCAGCGCCAGGGCGCCTATTCCCCGCCGCCCGGTGCCAGCGACTTGCCGGGACTGGAGGTCGCGGGCGAAATCGTGGCCACCGGCCCCGAGACGCCGCGCTGGAAGGTCGGCGACCGCGTGACCGCCCTGGTCGCCGGCGGTGGCTATGCCGAGTTCTGCGCCGCCCCTGCCCCGCAATGCCTGCCGATCCCGGGCAAGCTCGGCCTTGTCGAAGCCGCCGCCCTGCCGGAGACGTTCTTCACGGTCTGGACCAACGTGTTCGAGCGTGGCCGCCTGAAAGCCGGCGAGAGCTTCCTGGTCCACGGCGGGTCGAGCGGCATCGGCACCACCGCGATCCAGCTCGCCAGCCGCTTTGGCGCAGGTGTCTTCGCGACCGCCGGCTCCCCCGATAAATGCTCTAAATGCAAGGAGTTGGGCGCGTCCGTTGCGATCGATTATAAAGCCGAGGATTTTGTCGCGGTGATCGAGCGCGAGACCGCCGGCAAGGGCGTCGACCTGATCCTGGACATGGTCGGGGGCGACTATATCAACCGCAATCTCAAGTGCCTCGCGGTGGAGGGACGGCTGGTCCAGATCGCGTTCCTGAAAGGCGCCAAGGCGGAGATCAACTTCGCCAATGTGATGATGAAGCGCCAGACCATTACCGGCTCGACCCTGCGGCCCCGTTCAGTGGCGGAAAAAGGCGCCATCGCCCAGGCGCTGGAGGAAAAGGTCTGGCCCCTGGTCGCGTCCGGGAAGGTCGCCCCCCTGATCCATGCGACCTTCGCCCTGGAACAGGCCGCCGAGGCCCACCGGCTGATGGAAAGCAGCGCCCATCTGGGCAAGATCGTTCTCACCATTTAGGGCAATTCCGGGGTTTAACCCCTCTGCGGGGGCGCTTATATCCTTGGCAGGGCGCTGCCAAAGATGCTATCGGAGCGCCACGTTTCGCTGCTCCTGATTGTTGCCTCAATGGCATCGGAGGGGCATGCTCCACCGAAAACTAAGGTCAAGCTTGGTCTTGGCCGCCTGTCCGCGGATCGCCCCCGCGGCTGGCCGAGGAGGTAGAAGTTATGGCGCAAATTCTGATGCCCAAGGCAACCGCGGTCTGGCTGGTCGAGAACACCACCCTCAGCTTCGAGCAGATCGCCGCCTTCTGCGGGCTGCATCCGCTCGAGGTCCAGGGCATTGCCGACGGCGAAGTCGCGATCGGCATCATCGGCACCGACCCGACCACCAACGGCCAGTTGACGGCCGACGAGATCAAGCGCTGCGAAGGCGACCCGGCCGGCCGCCTGCAGCAGGCCAAGGTGACCATCCCGCTGCCGCAGACCCGCACCAAGG
>DASYRS010000135.1:0-3943 GCA_036004205.1 Dongiaceae bacterium | reverse complement strand
AGCGGCGGCACGATCACCCGCAGCGCCTGAGGGATGATCACAAGCCGCAAGGTCCAGGTCGACTTCAAGCCCAACGCATGCGCCGCCTCTGATTGGCCATGGCTGATCGCCACGATCCCGCCGCGCACGATCTCCGCGATGTATGCCGCCGTGCAAGCACTGAGGCCGATGACGAGGGTGGCCAGCTCCGGCTGCATCACGAGGCCGCCTTGGAAGTTGAAGCCCTTGAGCTCCGGCAGTTCCCATGCCACCGGATTGCCCAGCACAAGACCCGCCAGAACCGGCAGCAAGACGATGATTGCGAGCCCGACGGAGATGGCCGGGAACAATTGTCCGGTCTCCATCTGGCGCTTCGCCGCCCAGCGCTTGAGCCACACGGCGATTCCGATGCCGACCAGCAGCGCGATAAACACCGCGCCAAAATCATCCTGCGGCACCGGGCGCGGCATGTAGATTCCGCGATTGCTGAGGAACATGATGTCGCCGAGATTGATGCTCTGGCGCACGCCGGGGAACAGCTTGACGATCGCAATGTACCAGAACAGCAGTTGCACCAGCACGGGGATGTTGCGGAAGAACTCGATGTAGATCGCGGCCAGGCGCGAGATCAGGAAGTTCCTGGACAACCGCATGACGCCGATGATGAAGCCGAGCACGGTCGAGAGCACGATCGAGATCGCCGACGCCAGCAGCGTGTTGAGAATGCCGACGATGATCAGGCGGCCGATGTGGGATTCCAGGGTGATCGGGATCGTCGAGAAGCTGATCGCGAACCCGGCTGGAGAATCCAGGAAATCGAGCCCCAGCGGCACGCCGAGGCGCCGCAGGTTCAAGATCATGTTCACGATGATGAACGCGAGCACGGCGACCAGCGCGGCCACCACCAGGGCCTGCCAGATGATCGCGCGCTTGCGCTCATCGCGCCACCACGCGATTGCGGTTCCGCTACTGGTATGACCAGCGCTGAGTTCTGCCACGTCTCACCTCCCCCGGCTTGAGGCGGGATATCCTAAGGCGGCAACGCCCGGCGAGGGTTCGCCGGGCGTTGGTCGTCTTAGGCTGCGGTCAGCGGACCGGCGGCGCGTATTGCAGGCCGCCTTGGGTCCAGAGGGCGTTCAGCCCGCGAGCGAGGCCGAGCGGCGTGTTCTTGCCGACGTTGCGCTCGAACGCTTCGCCATAGTTGCCCACCTGCTTCAGGATGTTGTAGGCCCAGTCGTTGCTGAGACCGAGGCCTTCGCCCATCTTGTCGGTGACGCCGAGGAAACGCTGGGTTTCCGCATCGGCGCCGTCCGCGCCTTCGGCGTTCTTCGACTTCACCTCGTCGACGTTGGCGGCGGTGATGCCCTTTTCCTCGCCGATCAGCATCGCGAAATGCGACCAGCGCACGATGTCCGCCCACTGGCTGTCGCCATGGCGCACCACCGGGCCGAGCGGCTCCTTGGAGATGATTTCCGGCAGAATGATGTTGTCGGCCGGGCTCTTCAAACCGGTGCGCTCGGCCGCGAGGCCCGAGGCGTCGGTCGTGTAGGCGTCGCACCGGCCCTCGTCATAGGCGCTGCGAGCCTGGTCGCTCTCCTTGAACTTCACCGGCTGCATGCCGAGATTGTTGCCCTTGTCGAAGTCGCCCAGGTTCTTTTCGGTGGTGGTGCCTTCCTGCACGCACACCGTGGCGCCCTTCAGCTCCTTCGCGCTCGAGACCCCGAGGTCCTTGCGCACCATGAAGCCCTGGCCGTCGTAATAATTGACGGCGACGAAATCGAGGCCGAGCTGGCTGTCGCGGGACAGGGTCCAGGTCGAATTGCGCGCCAGCAGGTCGACTTCGCCCGACTGCAGCGCTGTGAAGCGCTGCTCCGCGTTCAGCGGCTTGTATTCCACCTTGTTGGCGTCGCCAAACACCGCGGCGGCGACCGCCTTGCACAGGTCGATATCAAGGCCCGCCCACACGCCCTGATCGTTCGGCGCCGCGAACCCGGCGAGGCCGGTATTCACGCCGCACTTCACTTTTCCCGCCGCCTTCACGCTCTCGAGCGTCGAAGCCGCCTGGGCCGCCGTTGACATCCCCGCAACGAGGGCAATGCCGGCGACCAAAGTCTTTAGATGCTTCATTTTCGAAACGTCCTTCCCTGATTTTTCGCGCAGTCTTCTTGTTCTCGCCGCGCCAGGCCGGTCAGCGACCATTGCGGGCGTAACCGACCGGACTTTTACACATTCCAGCCCGGTGCTACAAGCATCTCCTCGTCACTCCGGGACCTAAGAGCATGGCCGAGCAAGGCAAAAAAGACCGCACGATCGCCACCCACGCCGGCAATCATCCGCACGACAATCAGGGGGTCGTTAACCCCCCGATCTATCGCGCCTCGACGGTCCTCTTCCGGAGCGTCCAGGACCTGCGCGAGCGCTACAAGAACAAGTTCGAGGCGATCACGTATGGCCGCGACGGCACGCAGACTTACCGCGCGCTGACGGAGGCGTTTACCGCGCTGGAGGGCTGCGACAAGGCGGTGGTCGTGCCCTCCGGTCTGGGGGCGGTGTCCAGCGCCCTCTTGGCCGTTCTCAACCCTGGCGATCATCTGCTGATGGTCGACACGGCCTACGAGCCGACCCGCGGCGTGTGCGACGGCTTCCTCGCCAAGGTCGGGATCGAGACCACCTACTACGATCCGATGATCGGGGCCGGGATCGCCGGCCTGATCCGCCCGAACACCAAGGCGATCTATCTGGAAAGCCCCGGTTCCCTCACCTTCGAAACGCAGGATGTCCCGGCGATTGTCGGGGCCGCCAAGGCGCGCGGATGCCTCACCCTGATCGACAATACCTGGGCGACGCCGCTCTACTTCAAGCCGCCGAAGTTCGGCATCGATATCGGCATCTATGCCGCCACCAAGTATATCGGCGGCCATTCCGACATGATGATGGGCATCGTCACCTGCCCGGCCGAGCTGCATCACCAGATCGCCAAGATGGCCCACGGCACGATGGGCCACGCCGTCTCGGCCGACGATTGCTATCAGGCGCTGCGCGGCCTCAGGACCCTGCATGCACGGCTGACGCAGCACCAGGAGACCGCGCTGACCCTGGCGCGCTGGCTGGCGGCGCGGCCGGAGGTCGAGCAGGTGCTGCATCCCGCCTTCCCCGGAACGCCGGGCCACGAATTCTGGAAGCGCGATTTCGGTGGCTCCTCCGGCCTGTTCGGCGTGGTGTTGAAGCCGTGCGCGCCGGACCGGGTCGACGCCATGCTGAACGGCATGCGCCTGTTCGGCATGGGCTACAGCTGGGGCGGCTATGAAAGCCTGATGGTGCCTGCCGGCCTCACCACCAGCCGCAGCGCCAAGCCGTGGCCAGCGGTCGGGCGGACCGTGCGCATCCATGCCGGCCTCGAGGATCCGGCCGACCTGATCGCCGACCTCGACGACGGCCTCGCCCGCCTCCGGGGAAATTGATGGGAGGGAACTGAATGGGCCAGGACTTTCTCGGCAGCGTGGCGTTCGACGCCAACGGCCTGGTGCCGGCGATCGCCCAGCAGCACGATACCGGCGAAGTGCTGATGATGGCCTGGATGAATCGCGCCGCGCTCGAGGAGACGCTGCAGACGGGTCGGGTCTGCTATTGGTCGCGCTCGCGCGCCAGCCTGTGGCGCAAGGGCGAGACCTCGGGCCAGGTGCAGCGGCTGGTCGAGCTGCGCATCGACTGCGACAACGACTGCCTGCTGCTGCTGGTCGACCAGACCGGCGTCGCCTGCCATACCGGCCGGCGCTCCTGTTTCTTCACCGCGATCCGCGGCGGCGCGCGCGCCATCATCGCCGATGTCGAGATCGCCCCGGAGCAGCTTTACGACAAGCCGTGATGGGCCGGAATTCCGCCCCCGGGGACTGGATTTTCCCCACCAAGCGGGGCAACATGCCGCCAGTTCCGGCAGAATCGAGTGGAATGAGCCCGCGATGCG
>DASYRS010000134.1:0-3149 GCA_036004205.1 Dongiaceae bacterium | reverse complement strand
TGGCGATCGAGGATGGCAGCTTCGTCGTGCTGCTTGGCCCGTCGGGCTGCGGCAAATCCACCTTGCTGCGCATGATCGCCGGGCTGGAGCCGATCAGCGGCGGCGAGATCTCGATCGGCGGGCGGGTGGTGAACGATCTGCATCCGAAGGATCGCGACATCGCGATGGTGTTCCAGAACTACGCGCTCTACGCTCATATGTCGGTGTTCGACAACATGGCCTTTTCCATGCAGCTCAAGAAGATGCCGCAGCAGGAGGTCAAGAAGCGGGTGGAGTGGGCGGCCTCGATCCTCGATCTCACCGCCTATCTGGGACGATTCCCGCGCCAGCTCTCCGGCGGGCAGCGCCAGCGCGTCGCGATGGGCCGCGCCATCGTGCGCGACCCGGCGGTGTTCCTGTTCGACGAGCCGCTCTCGAACCTCGATGCCAAGCTGCGGGTCCAGATGCGCACGGAGATCAAGGCGCTGCATCAGAGGCTGTCGACCACCACGATCTATGTGACGCACGACCAGATCGAGGCCATGACCATGGCCGACGTCATCGTCATCCTGAAGGACGGCAGGATCGAGCAGATCGGCGGGCCGCTCGCGGTCTATGACCGGCCGGCGAACCTGTTCGTTGCCGAGTTCATCGGCTCGCCCGGAATCAACCTGATGCGCGGGGAGGTCGCCGCCGAGAATGGCGCGCCGGTCGTGCGCAGCGGCGATATCGTGCTGCCGCTGCCGCGAACGGCCGCGGTCAATCCGGGACAGAAGGTCGTCTACGGCATCCGCCCGGAACACCTGAAGCCATCCGGCAACGGCACCGGCATCGGCGCCAAGGTCATCGTGGTGGAACCGACCGGTGCCGAAATTCACATCTACGCGGACCTGGCCGGCGCGGAGGTCTGCGCGGTGACCCAGGACCGGCTGCAGCTCGATCCCGGCGACGAAGTGCGGCTCCTTCCGCTGCTGGACCGGGTTCATTTGTTCGATCAGGCGACCGGCAAGGCGCTGGTCGCCTGAATTCACACGTGTTTTCAAGGGAAGTGAGATGGATAAGGCAGAACTGAAGATTCGAGAGAGCATCATCAACGCCTGCCGTTCGATGAACGGACTCGGCATCAACCAGGGGACATCCGGCAATATCAGCGCGCGCCATGGCAAGCTGATGCTGATCACGCCGTCGGGCGTGCCTTATGAGGAGCTGAAGCCGAAGGACATCGTCACGACCGAGATCTCCGGCAACGGCAATAAGTGGAACGGCGCCTTGGCGCCGTCGTCGGAGTGGCGCTTTCACCTGCGCATCCTGCAGGACCGGCCGGCGGTTGGCTCGGTGGTCCATACCCATAGCACCTATGCGACCACGCTCGCGATCTGCAACCGGCCGATTCCCGCCATCCACTACATGATCGCCGCCGCCGGCGGCCCCGACATCCGGGTCGCGCCCTACGCGACCTACGGCACCGAGGAGCTGTCCGAGCTCGCGCTCAAGGCGATGGAAGGGCGGACCTGCTGCCTGTTGCGCAATCACGGCGTGATCGCGACCGGATCGGACGTGCGGCGTGCCTTGTGGCTGGCGGTCGAGATCGAAACCCTGGCGCGGCAGTATTATCTGTCGCTCGCGCTCGACAACGCGCAGATCCTGGCGGATGCGGAAATCTCGCATGTGATCGAGAAGTTCAAGAACTATGGTCCGCGCCAGAAATCGCGCAAGCTTCAAACCGGTGCTGCCGCATCTCCCAGGTGAACGCGCCTACAGCCCGAGCAAGGCCTCGAGCCGCTTGACCTGGTGCTCCAGCATGGTCTTGCCGAGGCTGATCTTGCAGCCGCGCTTCTGGGCTTCGAGCAGCAGAGGCGTCATCTCCGGCGCCATGATGATCTCCGACACCGTCATGCCCGGCGCCAGATGCGTGGGATCGATCATGAGCGGATCCTCCGGCTTCATGCCGACGGAGCTTGCGTTCACCACGGAATCGTAGCCGGAAGCGTCGGCTTGCGCGGCGAAGGCCTCGCAGTTGGGATAGGCCGCCCGCACCGCGTGCGCCAGGCCGCGCGCCTTGGCCTCGGTGCGATTGCTGATGCCGATGGCGGCTGCTCCCGCGCCGGCGACGGAAAAGGCGATCGACCGCCCAGCGCCGCCGGCGCCGATCTGCAGCACCCTCTTGCCTTTGAAGTCGATGCCGCTTTCCTGCGCGCCGTCAACGAAGCCGGCGCCGTCGATGTTGTCGCCGATCAGCCTTCCGTCCGCGTCGCGGCGCACGAAGTTGACCGAGCCGACCAGCTTGGCCTGCGGCAGCAGCTCGTCGATGAAAGGGCAAACGGCGATCTTATGCGGGATGGTGATTCCGAAGCCCACGACGTTCTGGAAACCGCGAATCGCCTGCACCGCGCGCTTGAGATCGGCCGGCCTCACATGCAGCGGCGAGATGGCGATGTCGTGGCCCAGGGCGCGCAGCGCGCTGGTCATGACCACGCTGCCTCGGATATGCGCGACCGGGTCCGCCAGGATGAACATGATCTTGGTCTTGCCGCTGATCTCCATCGGCGCTCCTGCTCTATGGCAATTGCCAGCGCGGCTGCCGGTCCAGCGCCTGCGCCTTGCCATAGGTGCGGTATTGCTGCTGCACGATGACCCACTCGTCGGCGGTGAGCAAGGTTGGCGTGCCAAAGCTGCGCGCCAGCAGATATTGCCGCGCCAGCGTTTCCAGCTTCAGCGCGGTCTCGAAGGCCGCCAGCAAGGTCGTTCCGCGCGCCAGCATGCCGTGATTGGCGAGCAGACAGGCGGTGCGATCCGTCAGCGCCCGGCCGGCCGCGTCGCCCAACTGCTGCGAGCCGAAGGGGTGATAATCGACACAGGGCACGTCCATGCCGCCGAAACCCTGAATCATATAGTGGAAGGCCGGGATCGGCTGGCGGAAGGTCGACAGCGCGACGCAATGATCGGCGTGGGTATGCACGACCGCCTTGGCATTCGGCGCGTGCTGGTAGACGGCGCGATGCATCGCATATTCCGAGGACGGACGCAGCGGCCCCTCCCACGTGTCGTCGAACCGGCAGAAGACGATATGCTCCGGCGCCAAGGTCTCGACCCGGCAGCCGGCCGGTGTGATCAGCATGCCGTCGCTCCAGCGCACGCTGATATTGCCGGTGGAGCCGACATTCATGCGG
>DASYRS010000133.1:0-2501 GCA_036004205.1 Dongiaceae bacterium | reverse complement strand
GAAGGTGAGGAAGGTGCCGCCGTAGGGAATGAAGCCGCCGTGCAGCGCGAGGCCGTTCATCACCGCGCCCATGCCGAACTCGCGCACGCCGTAGAAAACGTAATTGCCGCCCCCTTCCCTGCCGACCGCCTGCGAGGCCTTGACCATGGTCAGGTTGGAGCCGCTCAGGTCCGCGGAGCCGCCGATGAGTTCGGGCAGGGCCGGCACCAGCACCTCCAGCGCGTTCTGCGAGGCTTTGCGGGTGGCGATCGGTTCGGCCTTGAGGATCGCCGCCGAGACGAGTCCCTTCGCCCTTTCCTGGAAGTCGGCAGGCAATTCGCCCGTCACCCGCCGCAGGAACTCCTTCGCCAGCTCGGGATGCGCTTTCTCGTAGGCCGTGAACACCCGCTTCCAGCGCCGCTCGGTGCGCCGGCCCCGCTCAAGGGCGTTCCAGCCCAGTCGCACGCCGTCGGGAATCTCGAAAGGCGGGTATTTCCAGCCGATCGCCTCGCGCGTGGCGGCGATTTCCTTTTCGCCGAGCGGCGCGCCGTGCGCGGCGCCCGTGTTGGCCTTGGTCGGCGCGCCCTTGGCGATGATGGTCTTGGCACAGATCAGCGTCGGGCGTTCCCGCTCCCGCTTGGCCTTGCGCAAGGCGCGGTCGACCGCCTCCACGTCATGGCCGTCGACGTTGGCGATCACCTGCCAGCCGTAGGACTCGAAGCGGCGGCGCACGTCGTCGGTGTACCACTGCTTGATGCTGCCCTTGTCCGAGTCGATCGAGATGCCGTTGTCGTCGTAGACGGCGATCAGCTTGCCAAGGCCCAGCGTGCCGGCGAGCGCGCAGCATTCGTGCGAGATGCCCTCCATCATGCAGCCGTCGCCGAGGAAGACGTAGGTGAAATGGTTGACGATCTCAAAGCCCGGGCCGCCTTCCGTCCGATTAAATTCCGCCGCCAGCAGCCGCTCGGCGATCGCCATGCCGACCGCGTTGGAGATGCCCTGGCCGAGCGGGCCGGTAGTGGTTTCGACGCCGGGCGCGAGGCCATATTCCGGATGGCCGGGCGTCTTCGAGCCCAGCTGCCGGAAGCGCTTGAGCTCGGCCATCGGCAGGTCGTAGCCGGTCAGGTGCAGCAGCGAATACAGCAGCATCGAGCCGTGCCCGTTGGAGAGCACAAAACGATCTCTGTTGGGCCAACCGGGGTTGGCCGGATTATGCGAGAGGTTGCGGTGCCACAGCGCCACCGCGATCTCGGCCATGCCCATCGGCATGCCGGGATGGCCCGAATTCGCCGCCTGCACCGCATCCATCGCGAGGGCGCGGAGCGCATCGGCCATCTCGCGTTCGGGTGCAGGCGAAATCATCAGAAACTTATTCGGGGAAGGCGCAAATTATAGCCAAGCGCTTTCCTATAATCCGGTCATGATCGAAATGCCGTTTACCAGCCCCGAGGGCTTTGCCGCTGCCGTCGCCGTGCCGAACCAGTCTGGCGAAGCCCATTGGTTCGTCTTCAAGGGCGACCGCCTGCTGGTGGAGCTTGGACCGCCCAGCACGCGTCCTTCGGACGATCCGAGGGTGCCCGGCAGGGCCAGCTGGGCCCGGCTACCGTTGCTAAATAGCAACAACCTGTTGTGGTTCGAGCCCGCCAGGACACTATATCTAGGGCGTCTGGCGGGGACCGACTGCTGGGCCGCCGAGGCCCCGCCGGAGGCCGCCGCGCCGCCGGCGGGCATGGGCTGGGAAGGGCTGCGCGCGCTGTTTTCGGTGCTCGAGGACGCGCACTTCGCGCTCGCCGGACGCGCCATCCAGCTGCTCGACTGGGACCGCAGCCACCGTTACTGCGGCCGCTGCGGCACGCCTACAGAGGCAAAAGCGGAGGAGCGGGCGCGCGTATGCCCGGCGTGCAAGCTCACCGCCTACCCGCGCCTGGCGCCTGCGGTGATGGCGCTGGTGCGCCGCGAAGGCGAGATCCTGCTCGGGCGCAGCCCGCACTTCCCGCCCGGCATGTACAGCGCGCTCGCCGGTTTCGTCGAGCCGGGCGAGACGCTGGAGCAGTGTCTGGCGCGCGAAGTCGGGGAGGAAGTCGGCGTGCAAGTGTCGCGTATCCGCTACTTCGCCAGCCAGCCCTGGCCGTTTCCGAATTCGCTCATGATCGCGTTCATCTGCGACTGGGTGAGCGGCGAGATCCGTCCACAAGCCGGGGAAATCGAGGCGGCTAACTGGTTCAAAGTATTGCAATTGCCGAAACTTCCAAGCAGAATCTCGATCGCGCGCAGGTTGATCGACGCAGCAGTGCAGGAAATGCGCGGCGGCACTTGAAAATCGACGGAGCGAGCGGCATATATGACGAACATCACAGGCGTGAAACGGGGGCGTTGAAACGAATTGAACAAGTCTGAAGAACACAGTTGTATACCGCTAAGCGGTGACGCTGAGGCGCAGCCCGGAAAATTTGGCAGAGGGTTGCGCCTTCGCATTTTCTGGGGAGCACGGACATGAACGGTCTGCATCTCATCGGTGACCT
>DASYRS010000132.1:0-5670 GCA_036004205.1 Dongiaceae bacterium | reverse complement strand
TACCTGAAGCGCGACGACCGGGCCGTCCTGCCGATCGGCAGCACCGAGCAGCACGCGCAACTCAGCCTGATGGTCGACTGCATCCTGTCGGAGCGGGTGGCGGTGGACGCGGCGGCGCCCTTGGGCGTGCCGGTGTTCCCGCCGGTCAATTACGGCATCACGCCCTATTTCCGCGCCTTTCCAGGCAGCATCTCGCTGCGCATCCAGACCTTCCTCAGCATTATCGAGGACATCCTCAACTGCATGAAGGAACAGGGTTTCAAGCGCATCCTGATCGTCAACGGCCATGGCGGCAATTCGCCGGCGCAGACCTTGGCGCAGGAATGGATGACCGACAATCCCGGCATCCGGATCAAGTTCCATAACTGGTGGAACGCGCCCAAGACCTGGGCCAAGGTGAAGGCAATCGACCCCGTCGCCTCGCATGCCTCGTGGATGGAGAATTTCACCTGGACGCGGCTCGAAGGCGTCACCGCGCCTAGCCAGCAGAAGCCGATGATCGATTTCGACAAGATGCGCGGCTCCAACGCGCAGGAGATCCGCGTGCAGCTGGGCGACGGCAATTTCGGCGGCTATTACGAGAAATCCGACGACGACATGAACGCGCTGTGGGCGGTCGCCGTTGAGGAGACCCGCGCTCTGATCGACACCAAGTGGGAATGACCGACGATACCATCCTGATCTGGGGCGCCGGCGCCATCGGCGGGACCGTCGGTGCCCATCTGCGCCGTGCCGGCCTCAGCGTGCTGTTCGTCGATCGCAGCGCGGAGCATGTCGCCGCGATGAAACAGACGGGGCTGCAGATCACAGGGCCGATCGAGGAGTTCCGGATTTCCGCGCCCGCGAGCCTGCCCGAGGACCTGACCGGGCGCTTCAAGTGCGCATTCCTGTGCGTGAAGGCGCACGACACGCCGGCGGCGATCGATGCGCTGGCGCCGTTCGTCGCGGAAGACGGCTGCGTGGTCTCGCTGCAGAATGGCCTCAACGAGCAGGTGATCGCCGCGCGCATCGGCGAGCAGCGCACCATCGGTGCCTTCGTCAATTTCGGCGCGGACTATCTGTCGCCGGGTGTCGTCACCTACGCCGGGCATGGTGCCGTGGTAGTCGGCGAACTCGACGGCAAGACCACGCCGCGCATCCGGGAAATCCACCGCCTGATGCGGATCTTCGACAAGAAGGCGGTGCTGACGCCCAACATCTGGGGATTCCTGTGGAGCAAGCTGGCGTACGGCGCGCTGCTGTTCGCGACCGCGCTGACCAACGAATCCATCGCGGATTGCCTGGCGGAGCCGAAATTCCGGCCGGTCTTCATTGCGCTGGCGCGCGAAGTCGTCACCATCGCGACCGCCGCGAAGATCCAGCTGGAGCCGTTCGACGGCTTCGATCCGCGCGCCTTCCTGCCCGATTCCGGCCCGGCGGCGGCTGCCTCGCTGGATGCGCTGGTTGCCCACAATCGACGCTCCGCCAAGAGCCATAGCGGCATCTGGCGCGACCTTGCCGTGCGCAAGCGCAAGACCGAGGTCGAGGCGCAGCTCGGTCCGATCTCGATCACCGCCAAGAAACTCGGGCTGACGGCCCCACTGACCCGACGCACCGCCGATCTGATCCATGACATCGAGGACGGCCGCCGTCCGCTCGCCTGGGACACGCTGGCCGAACTCGCCAAGACCCTGCCCAAGGAAGCCGCGGCGTCATGAAGATCGCGTTCGACGGCAAGCGCGTCATCGTCACCGGCGCCGGCCACGGCTTCGGGCGCGCCATCAGCAAGGCCTTCGCCGACGCAGGCGCGCAAGTCTGGGCCTGCGATTTGAATGCCGCCGGATTGAAGGAGACGCGGGAAATTTGCGGCGCCCATTGCCAGGTGCGCACGCTCGACGTCGCTGACCGCGCGGCCGTCACCTCTTTCGTCACTGAAGCCTCCGGCGGCGGTGCGATCGACGTGCTGGTGAACAATGCCGGCGGCGTGCGCGGCCAGGTCGGACGGCCGATCGAGGAAATCTCCGAACAGGACTGGCACACCATCTTCGACGTCAACGTCACCGGCGCGTTTTACTTCGCGCAGGCGGTCGCGCCGGGCATGAAGCAGATGAGGCGCGGGCGCATCATCAACATCTCCAGCCGCGCCGGCCTTGAGATCAGCCTCACCGGTATTCAGGCCTACGCCTCGGCCAAGGCGGCGCAGATCGGCCTCACCCGGCAATTGGCGCACGAACTTGGGCCCTGGGGCATCACGGTCAACAATGTCGCCCCGGGCTTCGTCCGCTCCAACCCGACCACCGAGCGGCAATGGGAATCCTACGGTGAAGCCGGACAGCGCAAGCTGGTGGACTCGATCGCGTTGAAGCGCCTGGGCGCGCCGGAGGACATCGCGCACGCCGTTCTGTTCTTCGCCTCGGACTATGCGGGGTGGATCACCGGCCAGGTTCTTTCGGTCGATGGAGGAAAATAGCGATATGGGCGCGTTGGACTATGCCGTGGCGCACCGCGCGGAGATTCTCGACGAACTGATCGCCTTTGCCAGCATTCCCAGCGTCAGCACCGACCCGGCCTATGCCAAGCACATCGCCGAGGCTGCCGAGTGGGTGGCGGAGCGCATGCGCCGCGCCGGCCTCGAACACGTCAAGATCAACCCAACCGAAGGCCATCCCGTCGTCACCGCGGATTGGCTGCATGCGACAGGCGCGCCGACCATCCTGGTCTATGGGCACTACGACGTGCAGCCGCCAGATCCGCTGGAGAAATGGGAGTCGCCGCCGTTCCAGCCGCAGGTGCGCAATCATCGCCTCTATGCGCGCGGCGTGTCGGACGACAAGGGCCCGATGCTGATTCCGATCAAGACTGCGGAGGCATTCCTCAAGACCGCCGGCAAGCTGCCGATCAATCTGAAGCTGGTGATCGAGGGCGAGGAAGAGCGCGGCAGCGCCCATCTCGGCGCCTTTGTCGCGGCGAACGCCGAGCGCTTGCGGGCCGACTTCGTGCTCTCGGCCGACGGC
This sequence comes from Dongiaceae bacterium, assembly GCA_036004205.1. GTDB lineage: Bacteria > Pseudomonadota > Alphaproteobacteria > Dongiales > Dongiaceae > Dongia_A. The sequence goes on along the minus strand of DASYRS010000132.1, from coordinate 2,677 downwards.
GCGATGTGGCGCCCGGACGAACCGTCGATCACCGTTGCCAATCGCGGGCTGGCGGCGCTGGAATTCACCGTGACCGGCGCCGCCAAGGATCTCCATTCCGGCCGGCATGGCGGCGGGGTCGCCAATTCCCTGCACGCCATCGCCGCGCTGGTCGCCAGCCTGCATGACGACAAGAACCGCGTCGCGGTCGCCGGCTTCTACGACAAAGCGAGGCCGATCGGCAATTCCGCGCGCCAGGCGGTCGGCGCCCTGCCCTTCAGCGAGGAGAAGTACCTGCAGTCGATCGGCGCGCCGGCCGGCGTCGGCGAGCAAGGCTATACGCTGCTGGAGCGCCAATGGCTGCGCCCGACGCTCGAGCTCAACGGCATGTGGGGCGGCTATCAGGGGCCGGGCACCAAAACCGTGATCCCCAGCACCGCGGGCGCCAAGATCACCTGCCGCCTGGTTCCCGGCCAGGAACCGGACGAGATCGTCGCCCTGATCTCCAACCATCTGCGCAAGCATTGCCCCGCCGGCGTGACGCTCGACATCGTCCCCGGCGATCACGGCTCCATCGCCTATGCGATCCCCGACGACCATCCCGGATTGGCCCTGGCGGAGCGCGTGCTCGAAGAGGTCTATGATAAGCCCAGCATCCGGGTGCGGATGGGCGCGACGGTTCCCATCGGCCTCATTTTTCGCGAAGCGATCGGCGCGGAGACGGTGTTCTTCTCCTTCTCGACCGCGGACGAGGATTATCACGCGCCCAACGAGTTCTTCCGCCTGCAGCGACTCGATGACGGCCTCAGGGCGTGGATCCGCTATTGGGAATTGCTGGGCGAACGGCGCGCGGACGAGATGTTTCCATCGTCATAGCGCGGCCGCTGCGCCGGACGCGGAGGCAACATGAAACGCGATATGGCCTTTTCGACGATCGCGGCGCTGGGAGCCGCCTATCGGGACCGCTCCCTGTCGCCGGTTGCCATGGTCCGCCTGTCGCTCGAGCGGATCGCACGGCTCGATCCCTCGCTCAACAGCTTCATCACGATTCTGGAAGTGGAAAGCTTGGCAGAGGCTGAAACAGCCGAGCGCGATCTGAAGGCTGGCCGCGATCGCGGGCCGCTGCATGGCATCCCGGTTGCGATCAAGGACCTCATCGACATGGCGGGCGTGCCGACGACCTTCGCATCGCGTGCCGGCAGCCCGCGCATGGCGACATCGGACGCACCGCTCGTGCGAAACCTGAAGCAGGCCGGCGCCATCATTCTCGGCAAGACCAACCTGCTCGAATACGCCTATGGCGCCGTCCATCCGGATTTCGGGCAGACCAACAATCCCTGGGACCCCGCCCGCACCTCCGGCGGCTCCAGCGGCGGCTCGGCGGCCGCGGTGGCGGCGGGCCTGTGTTTCGCGGCGGTCGGCACCGACACCGGCGGATCGATCCGCATTCCCGCTTCCTATTGCGGCGTGGTCGGTCTGAAGCCGACCTTCGGCCGGGTCAGCCTCGACGGTGTGCAGGCGTTGTCGCCTTCGCTCGATCATGCCGGGCCGCTGGCGCGCTGCTGCGCCGATGCCGCCCTGCTGTTCGGCGGCATGACGGGGGAAAGGTTCGATGCCTCGCCGCGGGAGCTGCGGGGACTGCGGGTCGGCATCATGCATCACCCCGGCGCCGGGCGTTTCATGCAGCCGGGGATAGCGACCATGTTCGAGCAGTCGGCCCGCATCCTCCAGGATGCCGGTGCGAGGCTCCAGACTATCGCCCTCGACCGACTGGAGCTGGCATCCGACGCCGTCGTGAAGATCGTGGAGCCGGAAGCCAGCCTGATTCACCGCGAATTGCTGCGGACGGAGCCGCAAGGCTTCTCATCGATCACGCGTGCACAGCTGGAGGCGGGCCTGACCACTCCCGCCGTGGAGTATCTGGAGGCGTTGCGGATCCAGGCCGCGCTGCGCACCGGATTTCAGCGCCTGTTTGAGACGGTGGACGCAATCATCTCGCCGTCCGTCCCATGGATCGCGCCGGCGGAGGACCCTCCGATCGGCGGCGATAGCGGTGCCGGTGAGATGCTCTATAGCGGAGTCTATAATCTGACCGGCCTGCCGGCCCTCAGCATCCCCAGCGGCTTGACCGAGGACGGCTTGCCCGGCGGATTGCAGATCGTGACGCCGTGGAACGCCGATGAATTGGCTCTTTCCATCGGCGCCGCCCTTGAACAGCGGCTCCCGCCCTTGGAACGCGCGAACCCGGTCTAGATGCGCGATGAGCATGCGGGGCGGTCCGGCCGATCAAGCCATGCCTACGCAGTCCATACGCGCGACCAGTCGAACCCCTGGTTCGGGTCCCAGCCATAGCGTTGCACGGGGTTGACGTCCTCGTGGCCGACGACGCGTCCCTTCCGTTGCGGGATCCCGTGCCGCGCGCAGATGTCCGCCACCAGGTCCGAGAGCGCCTCGTACATCGCCTGCGTATACGCGGTAGCCGACGGGGTCTTGGCGCCGACCGAGAGGATCTCGATGGCGACCGCATAATCGTTCGGCCGCTTGCTGACCTCGTAATTGACCGGCCTCGCATCATCACCCCATCGGTCGCGGAAGTATTTGTAGTCCGGCCATTCCGATCGGTCGGGGCGGGCAACGAACGTTGCCTGGGAACGGCTCTCTACGCGATTCAGGTTCTTGTCCAGCCAGATCGAGCCTG
>DASYRS010000131.1:0-10206 GCA_036004205.1 Dongiaceae bacterium | reverse complement strand
TATACCGAGGCGCTGAAGAAGGCAGGCGCTCTCGCAAGCGCGAACCGCCTGCAGGACACCGAAACTGCGGCTACCGTAAGGATGGTGGACGGCAAGTCGCAGGTGCTGAATGGGCCCGACGCGGAGTCGAAGGAGCAGCTGGGCGGCTACTACCTGATCGACGTGCCGGACATGGACAGTGCCTTGTCCTGGGCAACGCGCTGCCCCGGCGCCAACTACGGCACGGTGGAAGTGCGCCCGGTCTGGGCCATGCAGTAGGCGGTCGGTGCGTGGCGGCGAGATCGGACGATGACCTAAGCCATGCGGCGGCAGAAGCCGTCGCGCGCCGGAGCTATGGCAAGCTGGTCGCCTTTCTCGCCGCCCGCACCCGCAACGTGGCGGCGGCGGAAGATGCCTTGTCCGATGCCTTTGCCGCCGCGCTCGCGGACTGGCCAACACAGGGCCTTCCACGGCAACCGGAGGCATGGCTGCTGGCGGTGGCGCGGCGCAAGGTCGTCGATGCGGCGCGGCGGCAGCAGACCCGCGACGACGCGGCGAGCGACCTGCGCCTGATCGCCGAAGAGCTCGAAAGCAACATGGCAAGCGAAGCCGAGATTCCGGACGAGCGCCTGTCGCTCATGTTCGCCTGCGCGCATCCGGCGATCGACCCCACCATCCGCGCGCCGCTGATGCTGCAGACCATACTCGGCTTTGACGCCGCGACCGTCGCCTCGGCCTTCCTGGTGGCGCCAGCCACGATGGGGCAGCGGCTGGTGCGCGCCAAGCAGAAGATCGCGCTGGCCGGCATTCCGTTCCGACTGCCGGAACGGACCGACCTGCCGGAGCGGCTGGAGGCGGTGTTGGAAGCGATCTATGCCACCTTCACCGAGGGCTGGTCCGACCCTGCCGGGACGGAAATTCGGCGGCGCAATCTGGCGGAGGAGGGAATCTGGCTTGGCCGGCTGGTCGTTTCCTTGCTTCCGGAGGAACCAGAATCCCTCGGGCTGCTGGCGCTCATGCTCTATGCCGAGGCCAGGCGCCCGGCACGGCGCGACGCCCAGGGCGAATTTGTCCCGCTGAACGAACAGGACGTCACGCTCTGGGATGCGGACCTGATCGCGGAGGCCGAGGCTCTGCTGCGCACCGCCAGCAAGAAAGGCGCGCTCGAGCGCTATCAGCTGGAGGCGGCAATCCAGTCCGCCCATGTGGTGCGGCGCCTCACCGGCACCGCCGACTGGGCCGCGATTGAACGCCTTTACGATGCGCTCTGCGCCCTCACTCAATCGCCGGTCGCGGCGATCAACCGGGCGGTCGCGGTCGCTGAGACACAAGGGCCCACGGCCGGGCTTGCGTCGCTTGATGCCTTGAGCGCCGATCCGAGGCTCATCTCCTATCAGCCATATTGGGCGGCGCGGGCCGGATTGCTGGCGCGGACTGGCGCCACGGAGGACGCGGACCGGGCGTACGAGCTGGCGATCGGGCTGGAATCCGATCCGGCGGTACGGCGCTTTCTGGAGCGGCGGCGGGACGCCCTCAAGGCATTGTAACTGTCCTGCTCAAATTCCGGGCAATCCCGCCCAAATGTTGGGCACAGACGACGTTGGACAAGGCCCAAAAATGGCGCAAAGCTGCATCTTCGGCAGTGGGGGCTGCTTGGCACGACCCTTGCTGATACGCGGTTGGTCGCAGGCCATTCAGGTGTTCAAATGAAGAAAATCGAAGCCATCATCAAGCCGTTCAAGCTGGACGAAGTGAAGGACGCACTGCACGAGGTCGGGATTCAGGGCCTGACCGTCACCGAAGCGAAGGGCTTCGGACGGCAGAAGGGTCACACGGAGCTTTATCGTGGGGCCGAGTATGTGGTCGATTTCCTGCCCAAGATGAAGTTGGAAGTCGTGGTGGAGGATCATATGGTGGAGCGCGCCATCGAGGCGATCCGCCAGGCGGCCGCCACCGGGCGCATCGGCGATGGCAAGATCTTCGTGCTGAACGTCGAGGAAGCGATCCGCATCCGCACCGGCGAGCGCGGTCCGGAAGCGATCTGAACCAGCTCCGCTGGCCGGCACCGGCGGCCTGAAGATCGCCGGAAACTATCCAAACATCATCCAGAGATCAGGAAGGTATCATGTCGAGCGTCAGAAAAGTGTTGGATCTCATCAAGAAGGAAGAGATCCAGTATGTCGATTTCCGTTTCACCGACCCGATGGGCCAGTGGCAGCACTTGGCACACCACGTGTCGACCATCAACGAGGAGTTCCTGACGGAAGGCGTGATGTTCGACGGTTCGTCGATCGCCGGCTGGAAGGCCATCAACGAATCCGACATGACGCTGCTGCCGGATTGCGACACCGCGGTGCTGGACCCGTTCTCCGCCCAGAAGCTGCTGGTCATCTTCTGCGACATCGCCGAGCCGCTGACCGGCCAGAACTACGGCCGCGACCCGCGCTCGATCGCCAAGAAGGCCGAAGCCTACGTGAAGAGCTCCGGCATCGGCGACACCGCGTTCTTTGGTCCGGAAGCCGAGTTCTTCGTGTTCGACGACGTCCGCTATGACGTCAAGATGAACCAGACCTTCGTCTATATCGATTCCGAGGAAGGCCCGTACGTCTCGGGCAAGAAGTTCGAGGAAGGCAATCACGGCCACCGCATGAAGGTGAAGGGCGGCTACTTCCCGGTCGCGCCGCTGGATTCGGGCGGCGATCTACGCTCCGAGATGCTCTCCACCCTTGCCGCCATGGGCGTCGAAGTCGAGAAGCACCACCACGAAGTGGCGCCCAGCCAGCATGAGCTGGGCGTGAAGTTCGGCACGCTGGTGCAGTGCGCCGACGCGATGATCAAATACAAGTACGTCGTGAAGAACGTCGCGCATGCCTATGGCAAGACCGCGACCTTCATGCCGAAGCCGGTCAAGGGCGACAACGGCTCGGGCATGCACGTCCACCAGTCGATCTGGAAGAACGGCCAGCCTCTGTTCGCGGGCAACGGCTATGCCGACCTGTCGGAGATGGCGCTGTTCTATATCGGCGGCATCATCAAGCATGCGAAGGCGATCAACGCCTTCACCAACCCGACCACCAACAGCTACAAGCGCCTGATCCCCGGGTTCGAGGCACCGGTGCTGCTGGCTTATTCCTCGCGCAACCGCTCGGCCTCCTGCCGCATCCCGTATGTGGCGAGCCCGAAGGGCAAGCGCGTCGAGGTGCGGTTCCCCGATCCGCTCGCCAATCCGTACCTGGCCTTCTCGGCCATGCTGATGGCGGGCCTGGACGGCATCCAGAACAAGATCCATCCGGGTGATCCGATGGACAAGAACCTGTACGATCTGCCGCCGGAAGAGCTGTCGGACGTTCCGACCGTATGCGGCAGCCTGCGGCAGGCGCTGGAATCGCTGGAAGCCGATCACGCCTTCCTGCTCAAGGGCGATGTGTTCAACAAGGACTTCATCGAGAGCTACGCCGCGCTCAAGTGGGAAGAGGTCTACGCGATCGAGCACACGCCGCACCCGATCGAGTACCAGATGTATTACTCTGGCTAATTCCCTACCGCGGCCTGCGACCCCGCGGAAACCGATCGCCCGCCCTGGAGTCTCCCTCTCGGGCGGGCGATCCATTTCATAAGCTGCGCTCAGCTCTTGCCCGTCACGTAACTTTCATATCCGCTTGCTTGACGAACATAATCAATTCGGCAATTCTCGAAATATGAAATCAAAGCAAGCGCTCACGGCGTTTGGCGCTCTGTCGCAGGAAACGCGCCTCGAAATCTTCCGACAGTTGGTCCGGCTTTCGCCGGACACAATTCCCGCGGGCGATCTCGCGAACGATCTGGACGTCCCGCCAAGCACCCTGTCGAGCCATCTTGCGATCCTTCAGCGGGCCGGGCTGGTCAAGTCCGAGCGACAGGGGCGCACGATCCTCTATAGCGCGGATCTCGATGGCGCGCGCGAGCTGGTCGAATTCCTGGTCAAGGATTGCTGCCGCGGTCATCCGGAGCGCTGCGATCAGCTGCTCAAGGCGGCGCTGCCGGCCTGTTGTTGATCGCCATCGATCTATACCGAAGGAGCTGAGGTCATGCCGGACCATGTCTACAATGTCCTGTTCCTCTGCACCGGCAATTCGGCGCGGAGCATCCTCGCTGAATGCATCCTCAATCGGGAGGGAAATGGCAGGTTCAAGGCGTTCAGCGCCGGCAGCCACCCGAAGGGGCAAGTGCATTCCTATGCCCTCGATCTGCTGAAAAAGATGAACCATCCGACGGCGGGATTGCGTTCGAAGGACTGGGAAGAGTTCGCCCAGGTGGGCGCACCGCATCTGGATTTCGTATTTACGGTCTGTGACAACGCGGCAAATGAGGTGTGCCCGATCTGGCCCGGGCAGCCAATGACGGCGCATTGGGGCGTGCCAGACCCAGCAGCCGCCGAAGGCACCGAGGCCGAGCGCCGCCTGGCATTCGCGGATGCCTATCGCATGCTCGGCAATCGGATCTCCATATTCGTGAGCCTGCCCGTTCGATCGCTCGATCGCCTGAGCCTGCAGACGCGGCTGGACGAGATCGGACGCTCGCTTTCCAGGTCGGCTTAAGAAAATGCCGGAATTCGATCTTCCGCGTCGCGTGGTCGCGGAGTTCCTGGGCACGTGGCTGCTCGTCGCCACGGTTGTCGGTTCCGGAATCATGGCCGAGAGCCTGGCTGGCGGCAACATGGCGGTAGCCTTGCTTGGCAATACGATCGCGACCGGGGCCATCCTCGTCGTCTTGATCACGATGTTCGGGCCGCTGTCCGGCGCGCATTTCAACCCGGCGGTCTCGTTGGTCTTCCTGCTGGCGGGAGAGCTATCGATCATCCCATTCGCACTCTACCTCGCAGCTCAGGTTGTGGGAGGTATCGCAGGTACGATGACCGCGCACCTGATGTTTGACTTGCCTCTCCTGCAGATGTCGGAGCATGTGCGGCAGGGGCCGAGCCAGTTTGTGTCGGAGGTCGTCGCCGGTTTCGGACTGATCGCGACCATTCTGGGGTGCCGGCGCTTTCGTGCCGATTTCATGCCAGTCGCGGTGGCGCTCTATGTCGTCGCCGGCTACTGGTTCACGGCCTCGACCTGCTTCGCCAATCCGGCCGTCGCTGTCGCCCGGAGCCTGACCAACACATTCTCCGGCATTCGGCCGGCCGACGCGCCGTGGTTCATTGTTGCGGAGATCGCGGGTGCGATGCTCTCGGCCATGATCTTCCGGTGGCTGCTGGCAGGCAGATCTACGATCGGCGCCGGTGCGTCCTCCGCTGCGCCGCCAAAAGTGCCAGCACCAACAGGACGTTGAAGACGGCGACCGTGACGATCGCGCCGAGCGCGTTGTCCGGGCCGAACCACTGAACGAGGGACGCACCGATCGACGGCGCGGCGGCCTGGGCGATCAGGCTTGGCCGCGCGAGCTTTCCCATGATCGGCGCGTAATTGTCGGCGCCGAACAGCACCAGGGGCAGAGTCGCCCGCGCGATGGATTCAAGGCCGATGCCCGCGCCATAGAAGACAAGCGTCAGCGCCGTCAGCGGCAGGTGAGCCCATAGCAGACCGAGACCGAGCGCGACGAAGGAAACGGACGCGACCTTGGTCCAGATCGGGTGATGGTATTTGGCGATCAGCATCTCGATGAAGCGGGCGCCGACCTGGGACGGACCGACGATCGCGCCCAGCGCGACCGCGGCGGCCAGCGTGATGTCGCGAGCCTGCAGCATTGTCAGAAGATGAACGGACATGACCGTCGAAAGCATCGATCCGATCGTGATCGTGGTCGCAAGGAGCGCAAAGATCAGAGTCAAATGCCGCGCTTTTCCGGCAGCTTGCGTTTTGTCGTCTGGTTGGGGATCGTCGCTCCCGTGCTGCTGCTCGCGAGGCAAGGCAAGCAGGTAGACAGTCAGGCTGAACAGCAGCTGGATCGCCGCGTAGGCGACGCACGTCCCGCGCCACCCGAGCTCCTGAAGAAAGAACGCGGAGAGCGGCCAGCAGATCGTGCTCGCGAAGCCGCCGAACAGCGTCAGAGTCGTAATGTGCTGGCGCGCCTCTTGTCCATATGTCCGGCCCAGCGTCGAAAACGCGGCGTCGTAGAGCCCCGCGCTCATGCCGAGGCCGATCAGCATCCACGCCGCAATGAACAGCGGCAAGGTCGGCGCCGATGCCAGGCCAATCTGTCCGATCGCCAGCAGCACCGCGCTGGCGATCAGCACCGGGCGCCCGCCATATCTGTGAATCCGGCGTCCGACGAGTGGGGAAGCTAGTCCGGCAACCAACAACCCCAGCGAAAGGCCGCCGACCACCCAGGTCAACGGCCAGCCGGTGTCGTCGGCAATCGGCTTCGCTAGAACCGCCGGGAGATAGTAGGACGAACCCCAGGCCAGGATCTGGGTTACACCCAGAGCCGACACGATGAGGCGCGCGGGAGGCATTACCCTCGGCGCACCCTCGGCAGCCACGGTCACGTGGCGGTTCCGCAGCCGCATCCTTCCTTGCCGGCCAGTTTCGCGACATTGTCGGCGACGCAACAGGCATTCGCTTTCGCCGGGGCCGGGCCGCCACAGCAACCGGCGCCGTCTTCCACGAAGTCGGTCTCGCAGATCCCGGTCTCGGGCAGCACGAGTTGGACGTTGTCGGCGGCCGCGAGATCGCCCGCAATGGCGGCGGCGACCGAGCGGGCCTGCTCATAGCCGGTCAGCAGCAGGAATGTCGGGGCGCGCCCATAGCTCTTGACGCCGATGGTGTAGAAGCCCGGCTCCGGGTGAGACACTTCGCGATGGCCGTGCGGCGGTACCGAGCCGCAGGAGTGAAGGTTTGGATCGATCAGCGGCCCCAGCGCCTTTACGCCTTCGAGCCATGGATCGAGCTCCAGCCGCAATTCCCGGGTCATCTCGAGGTCGGGGCGTTGCCCCGTGCAGACGATGATCTCGTCGATGTCGGTCAGGTCGACCGGGGCGGCGTCCACCATGCCTTTCAACGTCAGACCGCCCTGCCCTTCGACGATGGCGCCGGCGTGGAATCCCTTCACCAGGCCGACGCGCCCCTGCTCGACGAGAGGCTTGAGCAGGCTGCCGAGCTTGCCGCGCGCCGGCAGCCCGTCGGCCTCGCCGCCGCCATAGATCCGGCTCATGTTCTTGCTGCGGACGATCCACGTCATCCTTGTGTTTGCAGCATTTTTGCAGAGCTGGGCAAGGTCGAGCAGGACGTTGATGGCGCTATAGCCGGCGCCGACGACCGCGACCCTCTTGCCGGCATAGCGCTGACGTTGCGCGCCGAGGACGTCCGGCATTCCGTAGGCGATGCGATTCCTGAACGCTCTCTCGCCTTCGGCATCCAGCCCCGAGGCGCCGAGAGGATTCGGATTCTGCCACGTGCCGGAAGCATCGATGACGGCACGCGCCAGCTCGGTGCGTTGACTGCGATCGGCAAGCTCGACGCGCAGTTCGAACGGCGTCGACTCCCGGCCTTTGCTCGATGTCTTGTCGATGCCCAGTCGCGTGACGCGGGTGACGCGGGCGTCGGTTTGGATGCGTGGGGAAAGAACCGGAAGCCGCGACAACGGCTTCAGATACTGGCGATAGAGATCCTCCCCGGTCGGCAGCGCATTGGGCTCGGGCAACGACCATCCGGACGCCTCCAGCAAGCGGCGCGAGGCCGTGTCGACGCTCTGTTCCCAGGTCGTGAAAATGCGAATATGGGCCCAGTCGCGGATGTTGGCTCCCACTGTCTGACCCGCCTCGTAGACCCTGACGGGAACCCCGCGCTCGGCCAGATGTGCCGCCGCCGCCAGCCCGACGGGGCCCGCGCCGATCACGGCCACCGGAAGATCATTCGAACTCATGGCATCATCTCCGCTCTATTTCCATAATCATCGAAATACCAAGTCAAAAAAGGGGCTAGGCAGCCCTCTCCTCGCTCCTGCAAGCCGCGTCGGCGCAGCACTCGTCCGCCAGGTAACCAATGAGCTTGTTCATCGCCGGATAGTTCGCCCGGCAGATCAGCGTGGTGGCCTGGCGTTCCTGCGATACCAATCCCGTCTCCCGCAGGTGGCGGATGTGATGGGATAAGGTCGATGCCGCGAGCCCGACCTTTTCCTGGAGCACTCCGCAGGCGAGCCCGTCATCTCCCGCACGCACCAGCGCGCGATAGATCTTCAGGCGTACGGGGCTGCCCAGGGATTCCAGCTGGCGCGCTGCTATTTCGAGTTTCATCGAAATATGATGACCGATCGGAAGACCGCGCGCAAGCGTTATTTCGATAATCATCGAAAGACGAGGGGACATTCGCCGGCTTAAATGTGCCGCATTTCCATGGATACTGGTTATCAAAGTGCCGATCGCTGGCCGCTTTCGACGCTTCCGGCCTGCCATGTTCCGCTTTACCTTTGGCGCTTCATAGTCCCGATCGGAAACGCTCATGACCAGCAACGACACTTCCCCCGAAACCCTGTGCGCCCAGGCGATGGGCTGGATCGAGCCGACCACCAAGGCCCTCGTCCAGCCGGTTCATATAGCGACCACCTATCTGCGCGACGAAGACAACGAGTACAGGTCGGGCCGCTCCTATATCCGGGAGGACAACCCGACCTGGGACCAGGTAGAGGAGTTGCTGACGCGCCTGGAAGGCGGCGCGGCCACCATGCTGTTCGCCTCCGGCATGGCGGCGGCGACCACGGTCTTCCAGGCGTTGCGGCCGGGCGATCATGTCGTGGTGCCGGAGGTGATGTACTGGGGCCTGCGCAAATGGCTGCTGGGGCCGGCGAGCGACTGGGGCCTGAAAGTCGACCTGATCGACATGACGGATCACGAGCAGGTGCGCGCCGCGATGCGGCCCGGCAAGACCAAGATCATCTGGGCCGAGACGCCGTCCAACCCAATGTGGCAGGTGTTCGATCTGAAGGCGTTGGCGGAGATCGCGCACGGCGCCGGCGCGCGGCTCGCGGTGGATTCCACCTGCGCGACCCCGCTTCTGACCCAGCCGATCGTGCTCGGCGCCGACCTCGTGATGCATGCCGCCACCAAGTATCTCAACGGCCACTCGGACGTGCTCGCCGGCTCTCTCACCACCGCGCGCCAGGATGAATATTGGCAGCGCATCCAGGGCGTGCGGACCAGCTGCGGCGCGGTGCTGGGCAGCTTCGAGGCCTGGCTGCTGTTGCGCGGCATGCGCACCTTGCCGTTGCGCGTGAAGCAGGCGTGCGCGAACGCGCTCCATCTCGCGGAGAAGCTGGAGCGCCATCCCGCCGTGGAGCAGGCTCTCTACCCCGGCCTCGCCAGCCATCCGCAGCATGAGTTGGCGAAGCGCCAGATGCGCGGCGGCTTCGGCGGCATGCTGTCGATCCGGGTCAAGGGCGGCGAGGCGGCCGCCATCCGCTGCGCCGCGCGGGTCAAATTGTGGAAGCGCGCCACGTCGCTCGGCGGGGTCGAGAGCCTGATCGAGCATCGCGCATCGATCGAGGGCCAGGGCACGCCGGTGCCACGCGATCTGCTGCGTCTGTCGGCGGGGATCGAGAATGCCGATGAACTGCTGGCGGACCTGGCGCAAGCGCTCGCCCGGTAGGTAGACAGACCATTATACGGGGGATTCTTTAGGGATCTGTTTACCGCTCCGCCTTAGCTTCATTGGTCAATCAGCCTAAGTCAAAGGGTGGCTCTTCCAATGAATATCTGGGGCAAGATGATGGTGTCGGCCGGCGGAGCCGTGCTGGCGACGATGCTCGTGGGCGCGGTCGGCCTGTTCGGCATGGAGAAGATCAACAGCGCCATTGCCAGCCAGGTGGCGATGGGATCGCTGCTGAAGCAGCATATGGCCGCCGATCTCGGCCGGGCCAAAGTGGTCAATCAGGTGGAGCGCGCGATTCGCACCGGCCGGATGAACCGCAGCGAAGGCCCCGCCACCATCGAGAGCGTCAAGGCCGATGTCGTTTCCGTCCAGTCCGACCTCATGCAACAGCCGCCCGCCGCGCTGCCCGCCGATCTCGGCGCGCAAGTGGTGGACGCGCATGCCGCCATGCAGGCCATCACCGATCGGGCGAAGACGCTGGTCGAGCTCGCCTTCGCCGACAACATGAAAGCCAGCCTGGAGCTCGAGTCCTTCCTGACGCAATCCAAGGAACTGACCCAGCGCATGGCCGAGCTGAGCGACAAGCTGGAGGCGGTCGGTGAAGCGACCGCCAAGGAGACCGCCGCTGTCAAGCAGACCCTGATGATCGCGATGATCGCCGTCA
>DASYRS010000130.1:0-10575 GCA_036004205.1 Dongiaceae bacterium | reverse complement strand
TGGGGCGCTGCCAGGGCCGCTATTGCGCGCCGGTGCTGGAAGCGCTGCTGGCGGAGCGGCTTGGCCGGGAGCGGGGCGAATTCACCGGCTTCGCGCCCCGTGTGCCGGTGAAGCCCGTCGCCATCGGTGAATTGGCGCAATAGCGCCGCTACGGAGCCGCCACCTTCATCACCATGTCCTCCTGCGGGCCGACCACGACGCGCCAGTAGCCGGCGAGCTCGCGATCCAGCGCGAGATCGCCGGTATCGACCAGCAGGCGCTTGTCCTCGAGCGCCAGCAGCTTCTGCTCGCTGGCGATGATGGTGATGCCATCGCGCCCGGCGAGACGGATGATGGCCGGCGACAGCTCCTGATTGCCGCGGCCGAAGACGTGACCCTGGCCGCCGATCACACCGACGATGATGCGCAACTTTCGGTCCCGCACCAGACCGAGGATGGTCCGCTCGTTGGCGTCGCACGCCACCAATTGCCGGCCGGCGACCAGGTCGGTGCCGAGCAACGACCCGGAGAGGTTCATGGCACTCAGGATCCGCTTGGTGGAGCGTCCGGGGCCGATCGCATAGAGCATATTCATGTCCATCTGCGCGGCGATCTGATGCGCGGCCGCATCGAGCGCGGCCTCGTCCAACCCGTGGTTGCGGACCTTGGCATTCTGCAGCAGGAGGGGGATGTAGGGCACCGTGGCATAGCCGAACAAGCGCGGCGAAATGGCGCCGCGGCGCAGCTCGTCCTCGTCGATGTCCATGATCTCCGAGAGCCGGTATTGCAGCCGGGCGCGCTCCGGCATCGCAACGATCGCCGCGACCAGGTCGCCGGCCGCTTCGGGGGACGTGGCGAAAACCGCGGATTGCATCTTCACGCCGGTTGGAATGCCGAGGATCGGCAGCCGGTCTCCGGTGATCGCGTAGATGTCGCGGGCCGTGCCATCGCCGCCGGCGAACAGCAGCAGGTCAATGCCGGCCGCCACCATGGCGCGGACGGCCGCCGCCGTATCGGCCGCGGAGGTTTCACCGCCGGTCGGCTGGGTGATCACTTGGCACAGCAGGCCGGCCTCGCCCACCACCGACGCGCCCATGGCGCCGCCGGCGGCAAGGATTGCGATTCCGGCGCGCTCCGCGCCCAGCCGGCGCAGGGCACGAAGTGTCCGCGCCGCCGACACCGGCTCCGCGCCCAGCTTGCGCGCGGCATCCGACAATCCGTCTGTGCCTTTCAAGCCGACACGCCCGCCCATCCCGGCGATCGGATTGACGATCAGTCCTAATCGGAATGGACGCACCAGGCTAACCCGATATGGCTCGCCGCCGCGCCATCATTCCGCGGCGTGGGGCTTGCTGCCCGCCTCACTGCTCTTGCCATGCTTGCGCACATAGGCGCGCCAGGTGATGGCCCATTTCGCCGGATCGTTGAGGGCATCCGACTTGATCTGCGCGATGACTTGGTTGTGCGGCGCTGATTTCACCAGCTCAGGGTTGGCGTAGGCCTCCTCCGAGATCTTGGCGACCACCGCCATCCAGTAATCCAAGTCCTCCTTGGAATACATCTCACCCGCTTCCGGCGTGAAGGGCTCCGGCACGATCCACGGTTCGTGGCTCATCCACCAGGGATCCACGCCGTAATCGGCCATGCGGTTCGCGACTTCGACGGTGCCGCATCCGGTGTCGGTCTTGAGCGTACCCAGGCTCCAGCGCGTCATCTCCATGCGATGCTTGGCGATCTGCGGATTGGAGCGCGTGAGGCCACGGATCTGCGCCAGCTTGTGGTCCATGTAGTTGTTGGCGAGCACCGAAATGTCGGACGCCTCGTCGATGCCGTCCCGCCCCATGGCGAGCAGCCAGGCATAGGCCTTCAGCACCTGTGGCACGTTGCCGAAGAATTCGCGGATCTTGCCGGCGCTTTTCCTGCGGCCGTAGTCCAGCCGGTAGGCCTTGTCGTCCTTCACCACCACCGGCTTGGGCAGGAACGGCGCCAGCGCCTCGGTGCAGCCATAGGCGCCGACGGCGGGACCGCCGCCGCCCTTCGGCGCGCCGAAGGTCTTGTGCAGCATGAACATGCAGGCATCGAAGCCGAGCTCCCGCGCGCGGATCTTGCCCATCACGCCGTTGAAATTGGCATGATCGTAGAAGCAGAGGCCGCCCGCCTCATGCACCAGGCGCACCCATTCCTTGATGTCGGGATTATAGATCCCCATGTCGTCGGGATTGTTGATGAACAAGGCGGCGGTGCGGTCGGAGATCGCGGCCTTCAGCGCCCCGATCGAGGGATAGCCGTTCTCCTCCAGGTTCAGGGTCACGACCTTGAAGCCGGCCGCCGCGGCGGTCGCTGCGTTGCAGGGATGCGCCTGAATCGACGTGATGACCTCGTTACGCCGCTTCAATTCGCCGCGCGACTTGTGATAGGCACGGGTGACCACGCAATTGGTATAAGCGGCATCGGCGCCGCCGCCGGCCTGGAAGATGAACTGGTCCATGCCGGAAAGGGCGCGCAGGCCGAGGTCGAACTCGTGGATGGCTTGCAGGATACCCTGCATCGACTCATCGGGCTGCAGCGGATGCACATCCGCCACGAACGGGCGCTGGGCGATCGCCTCACTGACCCGCGCGTTGTATTTCATGGTGCAGGTGCCGAACAGGCTGATGTTCAGCATCCCCAGTGTTTCCTGGCACAGGTGCAGGTAGTGGCGCTGCGCCTCCGGCTCGGACATTTCCGGCAAGGCGGGCGCGTTGGTGCGCGCGAGGCCCTTGGGAATCAGGGAACTCGCTGTGCCGACCTTGTCGATCGCGGCAGCAGACGGCTGCGGAAAGACCTGGCCACGCCGGCCGGGATAGCCGAGTTGCATGACCACCGGCTCGTCCCAGACCGGAGCGTGATATTGCCGAAGGTGGATCGGGTTGTCGCTCATGGCTTCACCACCTGTTCGATCGCCGAAGCCAGGCGATCGATGTCTTCCGTCGAATGCACTTCCGTCACGCAATAAAGCGCGCATTGCTTCATGCCTTCAGCGGACAGGTCCTTGCCGCCGAAGATTCGGTGCTTGCGCAGTTTCTTGTTGATGGCGGCGACGGATTTCCCGGTGCCGGAGAAATCGACCACGAACTCCTTGAAGAAGCCGCCGGAATAACGGATCGCGATTCCGGGAATCTCCGCCAGGCGCCGTGCCGCATAGTGCGATTGCGCGAGGATCAATTCGCCGATCTCGCGAAAGCCCTGCGGCCCCAGCAGCGACATGTAGACCGCATTGGCGATTGCCCACAGATAGACCGAGTTTCCGGTCCAATCCTTGCCGTTCTCGCGCATGCCATAGGACGTCTGGTGCGCGCTGGCGAGGCCGAAACCGAACTGCCCCGGCTTCTGCGTTTCGGTGATGCTGATGAGGAAGCCGTTATATTCGCGCACGTAGCGCTCTTCGTCGCGCGAGGCCATGAAACCGCCGACGCCCCCGCCGCAATTCATATGCACGCCCAAGGGCTGGGTCGGCCCCACCACGATGTCGGCGCCGAAATCGGCCGGCGGCCGGACGATGCCGAGGGTGAGCGGATCGACGCCGACGATGGTCTCCGCGCCGTGCTGGCGGGCGATCCTGGCAATCTCCGCCGCATTGGCCTCGAACAGGCCGAGATAGGACGGGGATTCGAAATAGACCGCCGCGGTCTTGGACGACACCTTGGTTTTCAGGTCGTCGAGGTCGATCAGCCCGGATTTGGCATCGACCTTCACGCGCCGGATCTTGATGTGGTTCGGCATGTCGGTCGGCTCGCAGTAGTTCTCCACCACCGACAAGCGCTCGGGATCGAACACCTCCGCGATGACGATCTCGCGCCGACCGGTCAGGCGCGCGGTCATCCGCAAAGCGTGGCCGATGGCACAGCCCCAGGAATAGACCGGCAGCCCGACCACCTCCATGCTCAGCAGTTCGCCAAGCTGGCTGGCATATTCGAACCAGGCCTGGTTGCGGCCGAAATCCGACTGCGCCGATCCCCAGACCGGAGTCAGGAACTCGGTCCGTCCGACGATCTCATCCACCACCGCCGGCACGTGATGCGGCCAGCAACCGGCGCCGAGGAACATGAGATTCGTGTCCGCGCTCTCGTTCCTGGACAGCATGTCGGTCAGACGCCGGCGCAAGGCCGATTCCGATTTGATGCCGAGCGGAAGATCGAGCCTCTGCCGCAGGCGATGATCCTCGGGGATCTGCTCGAACAACGCCTCGATGGAACCGGCGCCGATCTCGCCCAGCATCTGCTGCTTCAGGGCGGGCAGGGAATTTCCCATCCAGGGATGGCCAACCTGTTCCCGCACACCCATGTCGCTCTCCCTGACCTAGTATTTTTCGCGCTGCCGGCGGTCCCAATCGTGTATTCTAGAAGAATACACGTTCCTGTCAAAATCAAGCGCGTGCGCGAGGGTGGGTGATGCAGACTCTGGCTGGCAAGACCGTACTGCTGACGGGCGCGTCGAAGGGCATCGGCGCCGAGATCGCGATCGCGCTGGGGGCCGCCGGCGCCAATCTCATCGCCCATTACGGCAGCGACCGGGCCGGCGCGGAGCAGGCAACCGCCGCGATGCCGCCCGAGCGCGTGAAGTTGATCGGCGCGGACCTGCAGGACAGGGCCGCTGTGGACCGGCTTTGGAGCGACGGGCTGGCCTGGCGTGGGCGGATCGATGTCCTCATCAACAACGCGGCCGTCATGCGGATCGCCGGCGGGATCGATGACGAGGAGTCGGTGTGGGACGAAGTCTGGGACGAGGCGCTGAAGGTGAATGTGCTCGCGCCAGTCCGGCTGATGCGCAACGCGGTTCGCCACTACCTGCAAGCGGGCGGCGGTACGCTCATCACCATTTCGAGCTGGGCCGCGCAACGCGGCCCGGGCAATCCGGCCCTGATCGCCTATTCGGCATCGAAGGGGGCCGTGCTCTCCGCCACCAAGACGATCGCGCGCAACTATGCGAACAAGAACATCCTGGCCTATGTCATCGCACCGGGTGTCGTGCGCACGCGCCTGTCCGAACAGGCGGCCGCGGCCGTGGGCGGCGAGGCGGTGTTCACCGCCGGCCTGGCGATGGGCGAATGGGTGCCGCCATCGGACATCGGAAATCTGGCGGCGTTCCTGGCGACCGGGGCCTGCCGCCATCTGACGGGCGCCACGCTGGACGTCAACGGCGCCAGTTACATCCGCTGAGGCGGCGAGGAGCGGAGCGATGAAAATAGATGGACGGTGCCATTGCGGCGCGATCACGTACCAAGCCGAGGTCAATCCCGACAGGGTCGTCGTCTGTCATTGTACCGATTGCCAGAGCCTGTCAGGGTCCGCATTCCGGGTGGCGGTTCCATCCGAAGGCGATACGTTCAAGTTTCTGACCGGCCGGCCGAAAGTATACGTCAAGACGACTGCCGAAAGCGGGAGCAGCCGCGATCAGGCGTTCTGCCCAGAATGCGGGACGCCGATCTATTCAAGCGGCGTCGGTGGCGTGCCTCCGATGCATATTCGTGTCGGCACTATTCGACAGCGCGATGAGCTGGCCCCGAAGCGCCAGATCTGGTTTCGATCGGCACAGCATTGGCTGGCCGGCCTGGCCTCGTTGACAAAAAGCGACAAGGCCTGATCAAGCGAATTCAGCGATCCTCGATGATGCGCAGGTAGGCGGCGCTCACCGCCAGCACGATCAGGCCGAACAGGATCCGGCGCGCGCCCTCCGGCATTTGCAGCACGGTCAGCAGCGTCGTCAGGACCGCCAGGATCAGCGCGCCGACGATCGCGCCGGCGTAGCCGCCCCGACCGCCGAAGATCGACGTCCCCCCGATCACGGCCGCTGCGACCGACGGCAGCAGCAGCGGCTCGGCCAGCGACAGCGACGGCGCCTTGATCAAGCCGAGATAGACGAGGCCTGTGACCCCGGCGAGCAGCGCCGAGACGACATAGAGCGCGAGGATGACCTGCCAGTACTGGACGCCGGACAGGCGCGCCGCTTTCTCGTTATCGCCCACCGCATAGAGCAGCCGCCCGAAGCCGGTCCGTCGCAACGTGAAGATGATCAGCGCCGCCAGCGGCACGAACAGCAGGAGGGCGTTCGGAATGCCGTAGGTGATGCCGGTCGCCAGCCATGCCAGCGATGCGGGAATGTTGGTGCCGGTCGCGATCACCGTGCGCTGATAGACCTGCAGGAACCCCACCCCGACCAGACTGGTGCCCAGGGTCATGATCAGCGGATGGACGCGGAAAATCCCGACGCCGATCCCGTTCGCAAGTCCGATCGCGAGCGCCGGAACCAGTGCGATGAGCATCGCCACAGCAGGATCGTGGGCGACGGCTTGGGTGGCGGTGATGAAGGCCGCCATCGTCGCCACGGTCGACACAGAGAGATCGATGCCGCCGGTCAGCATGGTCATGGTCTGGCAAGCCGCCAGGATGGCGAGCGGGATGGCGAACTTGATGGTGTTGGCGATCCAGCGCTCGTTGACGATGCCCGGCCGGAGGATCTGAAGGATGATGACCAGCACGATCAGCAGGATGATCAGCGGGATGAGCGGCTGGTCGCTCATCAGGCGACGGATGCGGCGGCCGAGCGGCACGGCGGCGGCGGTTTCCATCTGGCTCATGATGTCCGCCCCCGCATCGCAATGAAGGCACCCAGCATCACGACGATCACCATGATGGTTCCCTCCACGATGGTGGCGACGTTGGGGTCGACCGCGAGCAAGGTCAGGTCGCTGCGCAAGAGACGGAGGACGAAGACCGCGACGATCGGCCCGATCAGGCCGCCCCTGCCGCCGCCGAGCGTCACGCCGCCGAGCACCACGGCCGCGACGCTGGCCAGGAGATAGGGTCCGGGGATCGGCGCGCCGATGCCGGTGCTGAGCGTGAGGGCGAGGCCGCCCATGCCCGCGAACAGCCCCGCCACCGCGTAAGAGGCGATCTTTGTCCGCTCGACGGCGACACCGCTGCGGAACGCGGCCAGGCTGCTGCTGCCGATGGCGTAGATCGAGAGGCCAAGCCTGGAGCGGTGCAGCGGTATCCAGACGATTCCGAGGCACACGAGCACCAGCACCAGCGCCTTCGGGATCCATTGGGTGATTGCCTCGGGCACGCCCGGCATCGAGGCGGTTCCGACCACGAGCGCGCGCAGCCATTCGGCCGCGCCGCCGCCGGGCGATTCAAGGACCAGCAGCGCCGCGCCCTGCCAGACGAACAGCATGGCGAGCGTCACGATGATGTCCGGCACCCGCGTGATGACGATGAGGATGCCGTTGATTGCCCCAAGCACGAGGCCGAGCAGCAGCACGAGGGGGACGACCAGGATCGCGAATTCCTCGCTGGCGCCCGTCATCAGCCGTGCGGCGGTGACGCTGGTCAATGCCATCATCGCGGCGATCGAAAGGTCGATGCCTCCGCCGATCACGACAATGGTCTGCGCCGCGACCGCGAATGCATAGGGCAAGGCGGCCCGCACCAGCGATCCGACACCGCCCGCGCCATAATCGGGCTGGATTGCCCAGGTCCCCGCGAGCAGGAACGCGAACAGCACAATGAGGCCGAGTACCCAGCTCTGACGGTGGACGAACGCAATCATGTCGCGGCCGAATCGCGCGGCAGGCCGTGCGCGGCCCGCATCAGGGATGCTTCGTCGGCGCGCTGGAGCGGAAGGGTATCGACGACCTGGCCGCCGAAGATGACGATCGTGCGGTCGCAGACCAGACGGACTTCTTCGAGCTCCGAGGTATAGAGCAGCACCGAAACGCCCTGCGCCACCAACTCGCGCAGCAGCGGATAGATCTGGTGCTTGGTCCGGATGTCGATCCCGCGCGTCGGATCGAAGCACAAGAGGATGCGCGACCCCGCCGCGATCCAGCGGGCGATGGTCACCTTCTGCTGGTTTCCGCCGGACAGCCGCTGCACTTCTCTTTGCGCGCGGGTGTCGATCTGCAGGCGTCCGATCGCATCGTCGACGCGGGCCTTCTCTTGGCCCACCTTGATGGCGCCCCAGTTCGGAAGGCGCGCACTGAAGGGCAGGGCGATGTTCTCCCGCACCGAGCGCTGCATCAACAGGGCATCGGCGCGATCGCCGGGCACATAGGCCATGCCGGCATCGATGGCATCGGCGGGATGGCGGAACTGCACGGCCTTGCCATCCACTTCGATGCTGCCGCCCGATGGACGGAGCGATCCGGCCAGAATGCCGAACAGCTCGTCCTGGCCCTGTCCCTCCAGGGCGACGACGCCCAGGACTTCGCCGGGGGCAAGGTCAAACGTAACGTCGCGGAGCTTGGTCCCGACCTGCAGATTCTGAACCCGCAGGCGAGGCGGCGCCGTCTTGGTTTCGCGGGCGGGCGAGGGTTGGCCACGGTCTTGCCACACCTGCGCCCGCTCGATGCGCGTGCCGAGCATCAGCTCGACGATCTTCCCCTCCGCGCCCGGCGCCATGTCGACGACGCCGACAGTCTCGCCGTCCCTCAGCACGGTCGCGCGATTGCAGAGGGCCGAGATCTCGAGCAGCCGGTGTGAGATGAAGATGATGGAGCGGCCGGTCTGACTCTGGCGCCGCACCACGTCGATGACCCGGTCCGCGAGATTGGCCGGCAGCGCGGCCGTCATCTCGTCGAGCAGGAGCACATCGGGCTCGATCGCCAGTGCGCGGGCGAGATCGAGAACGCGCAGCACCGCAAGCGGAATGCGCCTTGCCGTTTCGCGGAGGTCGAGATCGGGAACGCCCAGCTCCCGGACCCAGCTCAGGAAAGAGTCAACGGGCGTCCGGGTGAGCCGCAGATTGGATTCGATGTCGAGGTCGGGCACCAGCGCCGGCTCCTGGTAGACGGAGACCAGCCCGGCGCGGCGCGCCTCGGCCGGCGAATGCACCGCGCGCGCTTCCCCGCGGATCAGGACCTGCCCGGCGTCCGGCCGGACGGCCCCGGTCAGGATCTTCACCAATGTCGATTTGCCGGCGCCGTTCGCGCCCATCAGGGCGTGCACTTCGCCGGGCCGGATGGAGAGCGACGCGTTGCGCAGCGCCGTCACCGCGCCGTATCTCTTCACAACTCCGGTGGCTTCCAGAAGCAATTGCGTCGACACGGATCCCAAGGATGAAGGTGGATTGCAAGACGAGAACCAGGGCCTGCGACCATCAGATCGCAGGCCCCGATCACGCGATCAGATTATCCGCTGCCTGGTTATTCGCCAGGTCCCTTGCAGGCGATGATCTGTTCCTTGCTGTAGGTGGTCCAGTCGGGAATGGAGATGCTGACCGGCCATTCCGGGCTCAGCGATGGGTCGGCCGCCGCGGCCAGCTTGGCCTTTCCTTCCGGCGTCGCATTCTCCCACAGTTCCGGCTTCACCAGCGTGGTCTGCTGCGCCGGCTTCTCGCCATCGAGAATCCTGACGGCCAGCGCGACACCGGCTCCGCCGATTGATCCCGGGTTGGTGACAGCCGCACCGACCAGGCCCTTGACCGAGTTGAGCTGACCGACGAACCCGGCATTGTCGGCGCCGACCACCGGCACCAGAGGCGTGCCGGATTCGACCAGCGCGTCGACGATCACGTTATCGATGCCCGAGGTCCAGATTCCGTCGAAGGGCGTTCCGGTGGCGATGAAGTTGAGGATCTGCTGCTTGCCCTGATCCTGCTGCCAGCCGGTGGCGACTTCATGGACGACCTTGATGTCCGGGAATTCGGCCAAGGCGCGCTTGAAGCCCTTGTCGCGATCGGTGTCGGCGGACGCACCGGCGGCGCCGCGCATGTAGACGACATCGCCCTTGCCGCCGAGTTGCTCGAACAGCCACTTGGCGCCGAGATAGGCGTATTCTTCCTGGTTGTTCGAGATCACATAAGCCGATGGCTCGGTGACGGCCTGGTCGACCGCGACCACGACGATGCCGGCCTTGGTCGCTTCCGCCAGCGCGGCGTTGATACCCGACGGATCGGCCGGATTGACGACAATGGCATCCACCTTGGCGCTGATGAGATTGCGGATGTCCTCGAGCTGGCCGGCGGCATCGGTATTGCGGTGCGCGATGTTGAGCTTGGATACCTCGCCCGAGGCGAGCGCCTGCGCCTTGATGGCGCAGACCATCTCCTCACGCCAGCCGTTGCCTTGCACCGTGTTCGAAACGCCGATCGTATAGCTCTTCGCCACCGCTCCGGTGGCGAAGAGTGTCATGGACGCCCCCGCGGCGAGCATGAGCATTGCGAGATATCGCGCCTTATTCATGGGAACTTTCCTTTCCTCCACATTGGTCTTGGTTGGTTGCTTCTTTCGGCACTTCACTATTTGACGTATGGGCGCAGCACGTCGCGCGCGAGCAGAAAACCGCGCTTGACCAGTTCGTCGCTGCCCTCGAATTTCCGATCCTCGTGCTCGATGATGATCGGCCCGTCATATCCGGCGCGGTAGAGCGCGGAGAATACAACACTCCAATCGACATCGCCCAGCCCGGGCATGCGCGGGATCTGCCAGCCCATGCCGGCCGAGATCGTGCCGCGCTCATACAGGCCATCGCGGTCGATCATCACGTCCTTCGCCTGCATGTGCAGGATGTGCGGCCCGAACTCGCGGATGAAGCGCGCCTGGTCGATCATCAGCCAGAC
>DASYRS010000129.1:0-10137 GCA_036004205.1 Dongiaceae bacterium | reverse complement strand
CCGCAAGGCGATGGACCGCATCGGGCTGGAGAGCCCCAAGGGCAACCTCATCTCCACCCTCGACGAGGCGCTCGACACGCTGGTCGAGGTCGGCCTGCCCGCCGTCATTCGTCCCAGCTTCACCCTCGGCGGCACCGGCGGCGGCATCGCCTACAGCCGCGAGGAATTCATCCGCATCGTCGAAGGCGGCATCAAGGCTTCGCCGGTCGGCCAGGTGCTGGTCGAGGAATCGGTGCTGGGCTGGAAGGAGTTCGAGATGGAGGTGGTCCGCGACCGCGCGGACAATTGCATCATCATCTGCTCGATCGAGAACATCGATCCGATGGGCGTCCACACCGGCGACAGCATCACGGTCGCGCCGGCGCTGACCCTGACCGACAAGGAATACCAGTTGATGCGCAACGCCTCGATCGCGGTGCTGCGCGAGATCGGGGTCGATACCGGCGGCAGCAACGTGCAGTTCGCGGTCCATCCCGAGACCGGCCGCCTGATCGTGATCGAGATGAACCCGCGGGTCTCGCGCTCCTCCGCCCTCGCCTCGAAGGCGACCGGCTTCCCGATCGCCAAGGTCGCCGCCAAGCTCGCCGTCGGCTACACGCTGGACGAGATCACCAATGACATCACCCGCGTGACGCCGGCATCGTTCGAGCCGACCATCGATTATGTCGTCACCAAGATGCCGCGCTTCACCTTCGAGAAATTCCCCGGCGCGGAGCAACTGCTGTCGACCTCGATGAAGTCGGTGGGCGAAGCCATGTCGATCGGCCGCAACTTCCAGGAATCGGTGCAGAAGGCCCTGCGCTCGATGGAAACCGGCCTCACCGGGTTCGACGAGGTCGAGCTGCCGGAGAGCAAAGAAGAGATACTGAAGGAGTTGACGCGCCCGACGCCGGATCGCTTCATTCGCGCGGCCGAAGCCCTGCGCCGCGGCCTCACGGTCGAAGAGATTCACGGCGCGTCGAAGTTCGACCCCTGGTTCCTGCGCCAGATCGAAGGCATCGTCGCCGCCGAAGCGGAGATCAAGAGCAAGGGGTTGCCGCAAGATCATGCCGGCCTGCTGCGCCTGAAAAAGATGGGCTTCTCCGACGCGCGCCTCGCCAAGCTCTCCGGCATGAAGGCCAAGGACATCTTCGTCCTGCGCCACAAGGTGGACGTGCGCCCGGTCTATAAGCGTATCGACACCTGCGCCGCCGAGTTCGCTTCGCAGACCTCCTACATGTATTCCTGCTACGAGGGCACCGGCTGGACCGGGAACGACTGGGACGCCGCCGAGTGCGAGGCGAACCCGAGCGACCGGCGCAAAGTCATCATCCTCGGCGGCGGGCCGAACCGCATCGGCCAGGGCATCGAGTTCGACTATTGCTGCGTCCATGCTGCCTACGCGCTGCGCGAGGCCGGCATCGAGACCATCATGGTCAATTGCAATCCGGAGACGGTCTCGACCGATTACGACACCTCCGACCGGCTCTATTTCGAGCCGCTGACCGCCGAGGACGTGATCGAGCTGGCGCGGGTCGAGCAGCGCAACGGCACCCTGCTCGGCGTCATCGTGCAGTTCGGCGGGCAGACCCCGCTGAAGCTCGCGGCCGCGCTCGAGGAGGCGGAGATCCCGATCCTCGGCACCTCGCCGGACGCCATCGACCTGGCCGAGGACCGCGAACGGTTCCAGCAATTGCTGATGAAGCTCGGCCTGCGCCAACCGGAGAACGGCATCGCGCGCTCGCTGGAGGAGGCCGAGGCGATCGCCGAGCGCATCGGCTATCCGGTCGTCATCCGCCCGTCCTATGTGCTGGGCGGCCGCGCCATGGAGATCGTGCACGAACCGCAGGCGCTGCGCCGCTATATGCGCACCGCCGTGCAGGTCAGCGGCGACAATCCGGTGCTGATCGATTCATACCTGGAAGACGCGATCGAGGTCGATGTCGATGCGCTGGCCGACGGCACCGACGTGCATGTCGCCGGCATCATGGAGCATATCGAGGAGGCCGGCATCCATTCCGGCGACAGCGCCTGCGCCCTGCCGCCTTATTCGCTGCCGCTGCAGGTGATCGCGGAAATCCGGCGCGAGGCGGTCTCGCTTGCCAAGGGCCTCAACGTCGTCGGCCTGATGAACGTGCAATTCGCGATCCAGCGCCGCGACATCTATGTGCTGGAGGTCAATCCGCGCGCTAGCCGCACCGTGCCGTTCGTGGCCAAGGCAACCGGCCTGCCGATCGCCAAGATCGCCGCGCGGGTGATGGCGGGCGAGAAGCTGACCGCGTTCAATTTGAACCTCAGCAAGCGCCCGCACATGGCGGTGAAGGAGGCGGTGTTCCCGTTCGCGCGCTTCCCCGGCGTCGACATCATCCTCGGGCCGGAGATGAAATCGACCGGCGAGGTCATGGGCCTCGATTCCAACTTCGCGCGCGCCTTCCTGAAGGCACAGCTCGGCGCCGGCCAGGACCTGCCGCGCTCCGGTGCCGTGTTCGTGTCGGTCAAGGACAAGGACAAGCCCTCGATCGTGGAGAGCATCCGCAAGCTGCTGGAAATGGGCTTCGATGTGCTGGCGACGCCCGGCACCGCCGCCTATTTCCGCAACCTTGGCCTCGCCGTGCGTGCCATCAACAAGGTGCACCAGGGCAGCCCCCATATCGTCGAGGCGATGCAGCGGGGCGAGGTGAAGCTGGTCTTCAATACCGTCGCCGGGGCCAAATCGATCGCCGATTCATTCGCCCTCCGAAGGACGGCTTTGATGGGCGGAATCCCTTATTTTACAACGGTCTCCGGTATTCTGGCCGCGGTCGGGGCGATCGGGGAGCTGAGCAAGGGAGAGCTTGAAGTCGCTCCGCTCCAGTCTTATTTTCTAGCGTCGGACCAACCGGCGGCGCGTTAACTTTCTAACCCCGCCAAATCACCCAACGGGCGCCGCTAGGATCGAAAAAGTCCGGCCGCCCGCGGGGAGTTTTTTGCTGTTTGGGTATTAACGATGACCAAGATCCCGATGACGGCGGACGGCTACGCCCGCCTGGAAGAGGAACTGAGACATTTGAAGGCGGTGGCGCGCCCTGAAGTGATTCGCGCCATTTCCGAAGCGCGCGAGCACGGCGACATTTCCGAGAACGCCGAATATCACGCCGCGCGCGAACGCCAGAGCTTCATCGAGGGCCGCCTCGCCGAGCTGGAGGACAAGGTCAGCCGCGCGGAAGTCATCGATCCGTCGAAGCTCTCCGGCAAGCAGGTGAAGTTCGGCGCCACTGTCACCCTGATCGACGAGGATACCGACGAAAAGGCGGTCTACCAGATCGTCGGCGAGGACGAGGCCGATATCAAATTGAAGCGCCTCGCGATCACCTCGCCGCTCGCCCGCGCGCTGGTCGGCAAGTCGGTCGGCGACCAGGTGGAAGTCACCACCCCCGGCGGCTCCAAGTCGTACGAGATCTCGAAGGTCGCGTTCAAGAAGTGACGATCCGGAGGATCGTCATGGCAAGGCTTGGCCTTGTCATGACGGAGCGTAGAGGCGAGGTGATCGAGTCTCTTAAGCCGGCCGCTTCGCCAGCGCCAGCGTCACGCCCAGTGCGCACAGAATGCCGCCCGAGGTCTGCCGCATGCGGCGGATGATCGCCGGCCGCGCGGCCAGTCGGTCGCGCACGGCGGAAGCCGCATAGGTCACCACCACGTCGACGGCGGTATTCAGGAACACCGAGATCGATCCCAGGACGATGAATTGCAACGCGACGTTGCCCTCCGCCGGCACCACGAATTGCGGCAGGAAGGCGAGGAAGAACGCCGCCGTCTTGGGATTGAACGCCTCGACGATCACGCCTTCCTTGAACGCCTTGCGCGCGCCCATCGCCGGCCCGTTGCCGAACTCCGGCGCCGCGCCCGCTTCGCGCCAGGTCTTGATGCCGAGATAGATGAGATAGAGCGCGCCGACGATCTTGAGCGCTGTGAACGCCTCCGCGCTCGCCATCACGATCGCCGAAACGCCGACCGCGCCGGCGATGATGTGCACGAACCCGCCGAGTCCCGTGCCGAAGCTGGAGGCGAGCCCCTCGCCGCGCCCGCCCGCCAAAGTGCGTGCCGCCACGTAGAAAACGCCGGGGCCCGGCATCACCGCCAGCACGCCGGCGGCGGACAGGAACAGAATGAAATGCCAGGGATCGAACATATCGGCTCCTATTTTGCGGCGATCAATTGGTCCAATCCGGCCATATGGTGCGCCGCCTTGTCGAATGGAATCTCCCGGGCCAGCGCCTTCGCCGCCCACGATGCCGACCAGGCGCCGAACTTGAAGCCATGGGCGGCGCACGCGCTCACCATCACGACGCGCCCGTCCCGCTTCAGCATGAAGCGCGAGTCCGGTGAATCGTGGTTCCAGCACACCTTGCTGCGCTTCAGGCGGTAGCGGTCGAAATCCTTGAGCACGCCCGCGAGGTTACGGCGGATGGTCGACAATTCGGCGGCGGTGGCCTCCGCCCTCGATCCAGCCTCGGCACTGCCGCGCAGGCCGATATCGGCCAGCTTCAGGTCGGTGCCACGGACCGGTGGAATCCCCCACGCTTCCTCCGGGCCGCCGAAATCGATGATGCCCGGCGCCGTCTTCCAGGATTCGACGAATTCCGCCGGCGGATCGAAATAGGCGACAACATTGCGGCATGGGCCGATCTCGCGCCCCAGGTCCGGCAGTACCTGCGGGATCCACGCGCCGGTCGCCACCACGACTTCGTCGAACGTGAGCTCGCCGCCCGCTTCCGTCACCGCGGTGCCCGTCTCCGTCTTCACGCCGGTCACGCGTGTGTTGGCCTTGATCTCGACGCCGGCCTGCGCGCACAGCCGCGCGAGGCCGGTGGTGATCCGGTCCGCAAGCAGTACTCCACCATCCGGTTCCAGCACCGCCCAGCGGATGCGTCCAGGCGCCAGAAAGGGACAGCGTTGCTCCACCTCCGTGCCGGACAGCAACTCGTAGCGCGCGCCGACCTCATCAAGCACCTTCCGGCCGCGTTCCGCCCAGTCGCCGGCAACGGCGGAACACGACAAGGCGCCGCAGCGTTCGAAGTGATCCTCGCCCATCGCCGCGAACAAATCGGCCCAGGCCGCGTAGCACTCGTCCATCAGGCGCGCATAATGCGGTTGTCCGGGGTACATGCGCCGCGTCAGGCGATGCTCGTCGAACGACGCCGCGATCGGGTTGGGCACCGGCCCCTGCTCCAGCAACGTCACGCGATGCCCGCGCTTCGCCAGTTGCCATGCAATGCCGGCGCCGACGACCCCCGCCCCGATCACGCCGAAGTGCCGTTTGTCATCCATGTTCTACCGACGCTCCACCTTCTGTAAGCTGCGCACGGTCGCCGACCATAATGACTGGAGCGCCGCATGGCGATTCGCAATTTCACCGACCTTGCCTATTCCAAGTCGGTCACGGCGATGCAGCAGCATCTGGGCAGCCGCGCGCGCAACGCGGAGCTGGAGCGCGAAGAACGCAACACCGAGGTGACCGAGCGTCTCAGTGCCTATCTGGCGCAGCGCAGTTCAATCTTGCTCGCGACCGCCGCGAAGTCCGGCTGGCCCTATGTGCAGCATCGCGGCGGGCCGAAAGGCTTCGTGCATACGCTGGACCGCCGCACCCTCGCCTTCGCCGATTTTCCCGGCAACAAGCAATACATCACCCTCGGCAACCTCGCGGAGAATCCGAAGGCGACCATCCTTGCCATCAACCACGGCGAACGGCAGCGCGTGAAGATCTGGGGCGAGGCGGAACTGGTCGAGGATGACCGGGACCTGCTCGATGCCTTGATGCCGCCGGGCAGTGCTACCTATGTCACGCGCGCGATCCGCTTCCGCGTGCTGGCCTGGGACATCAATTGCCCCAGCCATATTCCACAGCTTTTCACCGTCGAGGAAGTCGAGGCGGCGAGCGCCGCGATGTTGGCGCGGATCGCCGAACTGGAAGCGGAACTGACGCGACGCGCGCCATCGCCGGCCTAGGCCCGCGCCTGCCGCCGGGCGGCGGGCTTCTCCTCGAGGTCGATCGGCACGCCGGGCTCGTGCTTGCTGGAGCGGATGGCGAGCGCCGATTTGACGTGGCTGACATTGGGCGCCGGCGTGAGTTGCGTCGTCAGGAACCGTTGATAATCGTCCCAGTCGTGCGCCACGACTTTCAGGATGAAATCGGTCTCGCCCGCCAGCATGTGGCACTCGCGCACCTGCGGCCAGGACCGCACCAGCTCCTCGAACGCCTTGAGGTCGGTCTCCGCCTGGCTGACCAAGCCGACATGGGCGAAGATGGTGACGCCGAATCCCATCGCCTCGGCGTTGATCTCGGCGTGATATCCCTTTATGAAGCCCGCCTGCTCCAGCGCCCTGACGCGGCGCAGACACGGCGGCGCTGAAATTCCCGCGCGCTCGGCCAGATCGACGTTGGTCATCCGCCCGTCGGCCTGGAGATCGGCCAGGATGCGAAGATCGATTCTGTCCAGTTTGGCGCGCCGCATAATCGATCTCCCCGAATTTCATTGGGCCTTTTGAAATTATATTACCCGCGCAATATTCCTTCGCCAAGGGATTCCTGGAGCCCGCCGCGCCTATGCAGTGCCGGCATTAACTTGTGCCAAACCGCACCCCATCTTATGTTGGAGACTTGCTTGAAACGCATAGCTTCGGATTCGCGCCCATGGCCACGCCCAAGGAAATTCGCACAAAAGTCCTGATTATCGGCTCCGGCCCGGCCGGCTATACCGCCGCCATCTATGCCGCGCGCGCCAGCCTGAAGCCGGTCCTGGTCCAGGGCATGGCTCCGGGCGGCCAGATGACCATCACCACCGATGTCGAGAACTATCCCGGCTTCGCCGACGTGATCCAGGGCCCCTGGCTGATGGAGCAGATGGAGGCCCAGGCCCGCCATGTGGGAACCGAGCTCGTCTTAGACACCATCGTCGACATCGACCTCTCCCGCCGGCCGTTCCGGGCGGTGGGCGATTCGGGCGACGTCTATATCGGGGAGACTCTCATCATCTGCACCGGCGCCCAGGCCCGCTGGCTCGGCCTGCCGTCGGAAAAGAAGTTCCAGGGCTTCGGCGTCTCGGCCTGCGCCACCTGCGACGGGTTCTTTTTCCGGGGCAAGGAAGTGGCGATCGTCGGCGGCGGCAACACCGCGGTCGAGGAAGCGATCTATCTCACCAACCACGCCACCAAGGTCACGCTGATCCATCGCCGCGACAGCTTCCGCGCCGAGCGCATCATGCAGGAGCGGCTGTTCGCCAATCCCAAGATCGACGTGGTCTATGACAGCGTGGTGGAGGAAGTGCTGGGCGGCGGCGAGCCGGCCGGCGTCACCGGCGTGCGCATCCGCAATCTCAAGAGCAACGAGACCCGCGACCTCAAAATCGACGGCTTGTTCGTCGCCATCGGCCACGATCCGGCGACCCAGCTTTTCAAGGGCAAGCTTCCGCTCGACAGCGAAGGCTACATCGTCACCGCGCCGGACAGCACGGCGACCTCCGTCCCCGGCGTGTTCGCGGCCGGCGACGTGAAGGACAAGATCTTCCGCCAGGCGGTGACCGCCGCCGGCATGGGCTGCATGGCGGCCCTGGAAGCCGACAAGTTCCTGGTCAAGAACGAGCGCCATTCCTCCGCGGCGGCGGCCGAATAGCATGACCGGCGCGGCGGCATCATGATGGATTGGGACAAGCTCAGGATCTTTCATGCGGTCGCCGAGGCGGGCAGCTTCACCCACGCCGGCGAGACGCTGAACCTCAGCCAATCCGCCGTCTCGCGCCAGATCAGCTCGCTCGAGGAAAGCCTCAACGTCTCCTTGTTCCATCGCCATGCGCGCGGCCTCATCCTGACCGAGCAGGGCGAACTGCTCTACCGCACCTCGCATGAGGTGTTCTCCAAGCTGGCGATGGCGGAAGCCCAGCTGGCCGAGAGCAAGGACAGGCCCAAGGGTCAGCTCAAGGTCACCGCGACCCAGGCCTTCGGCTCATCCTGGCTGACGCCGGTGCTGGGCGAATTCATCGAGCATTATCCCGACGTCCAGGTCGACCTGGTGCTGGAGGATCGCGAACTCGATCTTTCCATGCGCGAGGCCGACGTCGCGATCCGCATGCAGCCGCCGCGCCAGCCGGAGCTGATCCAGCGCCATCTGATGACCGTCCATCTCGGCTGCTACGCCTCGCCGACCTACATCAAGCGGCATGGCATCCCGAAGACGCCGGACGAGTTGGACCAGCACCGCATCATCGTCTATGGCGAGGACACCACCAAGCCGCCGGTCCAGAACATCGACTGGCTGCTGCGCGCCAGCAGCAAGAAGGATCACCAGCGCAAGCCGATCCTGCGCGTCAACAGCACCTACGCCATCCTGCGCGCGGTGCAGAGCGGCCTCGGCCTCGCCTCGCTGCCGGAATTCATGACCCTGGAATCGAGCGCTCTGGTGCGCGTTCTGCCGGAGCTGCAGGGTCCGCGCATCGATGCCTATTTCGTCTATCCGGAAGAGCTCAGGAACTCCAAGCGCATCCAGGTCTTCCGCGACTTCCTGCTGCGCAAGGTCGCCGAAAGCAAGATGGCGCCGTAGCGCATTTTCTGCCGGTTCGGCGGAGAAGATGCGACCAGCATAGCGAATCGAGCCGTCACACCTGCGCTGGCGCCGTCGGCACCCTGTCGCTCCCGCCGATGAGCCGGCGCAACTGCCGGTCATGCAAGCGGCTCAGCAGGGCGAGCGCCGCCACCGCGCCGATCAGCGCGCAGAACATGTCCGACTGGGTATCCCAGGGATCGCCCTGGGTGGCGAGGTAGGCGGTCGCGTCCTCGCCGAGGATGAGCGCGCTCCACCACTCGATCAATTCGAAGAAGGCGCTGAAGGCAAGGCAGATCGAGACGACAACGATCGGCAGCCACCGGCTGCGGGCCAGCGGGGAGGTGCGAACCAGAACCTCCCGCGCCAGGATCGCGGGCACGAAGCCCTGAGCCAGGTGGCCCAGGCGGTCATAGTGATTGCGCGCCAGCCCGAACAGATCCGCGAACCAGAAGCCGAGCGGCACCCGCGCATAGGTGTAATAGCCGCCCAGGATCAGGATCAGCGCATGCACGAACAGCAGGCGGTAGAGCAAGGGCGTGAGCGGGAATCGCGCGCGCGTCGCGACCAGCACCGGCAGCGCCACCACCACCCAGGACACCTCCATGCCCCAGGTCATCCGGTCGTAGGGAGCGATCCCGCTATAGACCAGCGCGGCGATGGTGAGCCCAAGCAGCACGCGGCGTTCGATCGACCCGCTCGCGTCCGATGTCGCTGCCATGCACGCCCCCAACGCGCTTGTGGATGGAATCGCGGATCGCCCCGGCGCCGCCCCCTACCGCCGCCCTCGCATCGCGTCGGCCACCTCGCGGGCGCGGGCGTCCTGTTTGGCGGAATTGACCGCGAGGATCGCGTGAACCACCGCGACGCCCCAGATGATCATGGAAAGCCCAAGGGTGACGACCGGCAGGATCGCGAACGGAATGGTGATCACGGCGAACAGCCAGATCAGCAGATTGAAGATCGCCTGGAAGATCTTCCCATAAATCAGCAGCGCCAGTGGCGGAAAGAGAATCGCGACCAGATAGATCATGGGACGCTCCGGGGCCTTCTGCGTGGTCGAATCGTGGTTAAGTCTTACATAATCCCGCGTCGCGTCGCGTGCCAGAGTGCTGCTGATTCGCCGGAGTCGCCGACGATTCGCCGGATTCTACACACTCTCGCATGGCTGCCTCGGCGACCCTAACCTCCTGAAGAGCAATAATAAAACAGCTATGCAGCATGTGCATGCAACATATGTGCATTTTTGGCTAGTCGCCGAGTCGGTTTCTTCCTTAATGTGTGTGTGTTGGTCGGCAACACTGTTGCAGGTTTGCAACGAAGCGGACCAGAAGAGTTTCGGAGCCTTGATTGCTCCAGTCAGAATACCTAGGTGCAACGCTTAGGTATGAGGGTCTTCGGATCCTACGTCTCCCAGACGTAAAGCCTCCCTGTTTAACTTGCCGGGTCTTCGGACCCGGCAATTTTTTTGCGCCTATTGGATTCCGATCGACGCCTATTGGATCCCGATCGAATTGAAGAACCGCACCACGCGGGCGAGCGCGTTGGTCACTTCGGGAGAGTGGGTGATGTCGTCGAGCGCTTTT
>DASYRS010000128.1:0-9072 GCA_036004205.1 Dongiaceae bacterium | reverse complement strand
GCGGATGGCGGCGGCGCCAATTACCAGACGCTCGCCACCCTCACCAGCGTGCTGCTGACCGAGAGCGACACCGACAACTACATCGTCCAGCCGATCGCCTTACGTCCCCGCATGATCGGCGCGATAGGCCTTGGCGCATTTCTGCAGCTGGTCCAGGAATGCGGCTATCGCGGGATGCCGCCGTTCGCCGCGCCGGAACGCGACGAAGATCTTGCGGCGGATCTCCGGCGTCAGTTTTTTCACGCAGAACTTTCCCGAGCGGTGGTTGACCCTGAGGCCGGGCAGGATGGCGACCGAGCAGCCCTGCTCGATCAGCGGCCGGACCACCTCGAACCCGCCGCATTTGCCGTTGACGATGGGATCGAAGCCGGCCGCCTGGCAGGCCTTGATGATGACGTCGGAATAGGTGTTGAAGGCTGTGTCCATGGCCCATCGTTCCCCGCGCAGGTCGCCGATCGAGATCCTGGCGCGCGCCGCCAGCGGATGGGCGTTCGGCAGCACCGCATAGAGCATGTCCTCCAGGATCGGAACGCGTTCGATGGTCGGCTCCGCCGCGTTCGCCGGCACCGTCAGATCGTCGATCAGCGCGACATCCGCCTGCCAGGCGCGCAAGGCGGCGAGCGAATCCACCGGCTCCATCTCCTCGAGGACGATGGTGAGCTGGGCATAGCGGCGCCCCAGCGCCTTCATCGCCTGCGGGATCAGGGCGGCGGCGACCGAGGAGAAGGCCGCGACCCGCAGTTCACCCGCCACCACCTGCTTCAATTCAGCGAGGTCGGTCTTGGCATCCTCCAGCGCCGCGATGATCCGCTCCGCATGCCCAACCAGGCGCTGGCCGGCCTGGGTCAAGCGCACGCGCCGGCCGCGCCGCTCGATCAGCTGGAGTCCGGCCTCCACCTCGAGCTGCGCGATCTGCTGCGATACCGCCGAGGGAGAAATGCGCAGCGCCTCCGCCACCGCCGCCATGGTATGGCGCAGGCTGAGTTCGCGCAGGGTCTGCAGGCGGGCGAGATCCATCAGCGCCACTGTGCAATTTCTCTAATGTATAAGGCAATTTTAATTAAGTGGACCTGGCGGCCCCGGCGCTCCTAACCTTCGCGCGGCAAGATGCGAACGGAGATCTCGAGATGACCATGCTGCAGCCTCGTCCCTGGGTTCCGGAGGCGTCGGAACGCTATGTCCAGTCGCTGGCCGAGCGGGTCGCGGGACGCAGCGCCGACGAGGTCGAGCGCGACCTCCTCGCCTACGTGGCGGAGAACCGCGCGATCCACGAGCACGAGTGCGTCAATCTCAACCCGGCCACCAACGCGATGAACCCGAAGGCGGAGGCGCTGCTTGCCGCCGGCATCGGGTCGCGCCCCTCGCTCGGCTATCCCGGCGACAAATACGAGATGGGGCTGGAGGGGATCGAGAAGATCGAGGTGCTGGCGGCCGAGCTGGCGGCGGAAATCTTCGGCGCGCGCTTTGCCGAGATCCGCGTGGGGTCCGGCGCGCTCGCCAACCTCTACGTCTTCATGATGGCGGCCAAGCCCGGCGATACCATCATCGCACCGCCACCGGAGATCGGCGGCCATGTCACGCATCACGGCGCGGGCGCAGCGGGCTTCTATGGCATCGTCACCCATCCCGCGCCGGTCGATCCGGTGAACTACACGATCGATGTCGACGCGTTGCGTGCCGATGCGCGCCGTTTGCGACCGAAGCTCATCACCATCGGTGGAAGCCTCAACCTTTTTCCGCATCCGATTCGGGAGATCCGCGCAATCGCCGACGAAATCGGCGCGCTGGTGTTGTTCGACGCCGCCCATATGTCGGGCATGATCGCCGGCCGCGCCTGGCAGCAGCCGCTGGCGGAAGGCGCTCATGTCATGACCATGAGCACCTACAAGAGCCTCGGCGGTCCGCCTTCGGGACTCATCGTCACCAACGATGCCGCGATCGCGCAGCGCCTCGACGCGATCGCTTATCCCGGCCTCACCGCCAATTTCGACGCCGCGAAATCCGCCGCGCTCGCCATGACCTTGCTCGATTGGAAGGCACATGGCCCCGCTTATGCCGCTCAAATGGGCACAACTGCCAAGGCGTTGGGCGAAGCATTGGTGGAACGTGGCGTTTCCGTGTTCGCGCGCGAGCGCGGAATCACCCGCTCGCACCAGTTCGCGATCGAGGCGGCCGCCTATAATGGCGGCCAGGCCGCGGCAAAGATGCTGCGCCGGTCGAACATCCTCACCTGCGGCATCGGCCTGCCGATCGCGCCGGTCGGCGGCGATGTGAACGGCCTCAGGATCGGCACGCCGGAGATCGTGCGCTGGGGCATGAGTGTTGCCGATATGCCCGAGCTTGCCGGCTACATCGCCGACGCGCTGTTCGGCGCGCGCACGTCACAATCCGTCGCCAAGGATGTCACGAATTTTCGACGGCAGTTCTCGAAATTGCACTTCATCCGCTAGCAAGAGACACAGCGACTCGCTCATCGCAATGTTCCCGCGCACGCATCATCGCCGCTGAAGAGCTTCGATCTCTCCACAACAGTGTGGCGGTTCGGAGATGATTTCCGAACACATCATTGCGTAGCGACACAGAGTGGCGTGAGGTTCGCTCGCGCCCTATGTCAAATCGCTGACATTGACTCGTAGCATCTGGTCCAAATTTTCAACTCATGGCATTGCAACACTTCGTCACAGATTTTGTTGACGACGAGCGGAAGAATCCGCCGACAGGGCGGAAGTGGATCTGCGCCACTTTCATGAGGGCAATGCCATGACAATCGATGCGACGCTATTTCCGCGTGACGAACGCGCGACCGATTCTGATTCCGACATGACCGAGACGGAGCTCAATGTTGCAGACGTGCAACTGACTGTGGCCGAAGCGGCGCGCGTGACGCTGCCGCAGGGACAGCGCGTGATCGTCGTGCCCGTGACGCCGGGCGAAACGGTGGAGTTACCCACCGACACCGAGCAGGGCCTGCTGGCGGAGATCGGACCACAAGGCAATCTGGCCTTCGTCATCGATGGCCGCACCATCATTCTGCAGGGCTACCTCGACGCCAACGAGCAGTCGCCGGTCAAGATCGTGACCGACGACGGCGACACCGTGGACGTCGCGGCGGTCGTCGCCGCAACCGACCCGTCGCTCGACATCCAGACCGCCGCCGGCCCCGCGGCCGGACCGCAAGGCGACAGCGCGCCCGGCAGCGGCATCTTCGTTCCGTTTCCGACAGGCGCCGAACTCGGCGGCTTCAACGCGGAGGGCGTGCTGGGCGGCACCGCGCTGCAATACAAGTTGATCGACAACTCCGCCAAGACCTTCGACTTCGACGACGACAACGAGATCCGTGGCGTGATCAAGAATTCGCTGCCCGAAGCCAACCCGGATTCCGCTACGGTCACCCAGGGAGTCGCCCCGAATTACCAGCTGATGCTGGTGATCGACATCTCCGCTTCCATGGCTGAGCAGGTCACGCGCCCGGACGGGAGCGTGACCACCCGCATGGAGCTGCAGAAGGCCGCCGTCATCTCCATGCTGGAATCCTACGCGACCTCCGCGGCCGGCTTCGTCAACATCAAGATGGTGCAATTCAGCAGCAACGCCTCCTATTTCGGCGGCACCGACGCCGCGACGTTCGTCGACATCACGAACCCCGCGAACCTCGCCGCCGTGATCGCGGCTATCAACGCGCTCGCTCCGACCCACTTCACGGACTACGACTCGGCGCTCGCGACCGCGCAGGCCGGCATCATGGATGCCTCCTGGGTCAGCACCACGCCGACGACCAAGGGCCTGGTCTATTTCTTCTCCGATGGCGCACCGGTGAACGACAGCGACAAGGCCAGCGCTTATCCGGGCGGCAGCACGGCCAACTCCCTCGACCAGACGGAAGAAGATCTCTGGGAAGGCCGCACCTCCGCCGGCGCGTTCACGTCGGGCCTTGCCGACAAGGGCGTGGTTTCGATCGCGGTCGGCCTTGGCGACGACGTCGCGGACAAATCCAACGCGCTGGGGCAGCTCGGCCGCGTTGCCTATTACAACGAGACCTTCCAGGACCAGTCGGTGATCGTGGTCAACGACGAAAACCAGCTGGCCGCGGAGGTCATCCAGACCGTGCCCGCGACCGTGACCGGCAACGTCCTGACCAACGACGATCCCGGCGCCGACGGCTACGGCACACCGCATATCATTGCCATCAGCGCGATCATCGATGCCGACACCACCGCGCAGGTCATCACGGATACGGTGGCCGGCTACAAGGTGGAGACCAACAACGGCGTCCTCGTCATCGACAAGACGACGGGGGATTTCAGCTACACCGCCGCGCCGGGCAGCGCTGGCCATGAGGATACCTTCACCTATACCATCCAGGACGGATTCCTCAGCGACCACGCGAGCGCCAACCTCACCATCACCATCGCGCCGCCGACCATCGTCACCGGCGAGGCGCCGTTCAACGGCACCTCCGGCCACGATTTCATTATCGGCGACGATGCCGACAACATCATCAGCGCCGCCGCCGGCACCGACACGGTCCAGGGCGGCTACGGCAACGACACGCTGGACGGCGGTGCGGACAATGACGCGCTCTATGGCCAGGAAGGCAAGGACATCGTCAATGGCGGGGATGGCAACGACACGTTGTTCGGCGGCAATGGCGATGACATCGTCAATGGCGGGGCGGGGATCGACAGCCTCAACGGCGGCGCCGGCAACGACATCCTGGATGGCGGCGACGACACCGACAGCGACGTGCTCAACGGCGCGGTCGGCGAGGACACGCTGATCTGGCGGGGAGCCGAGGACATCTATGGCGGCGGCGCGGATCTGTTCAACGCCGCGACCGGCGCCGCGGGCGATGTCCTCGATGCCAGCGGTGCGACCAGCATCGATTTCACCGCCATCGACGACAGCAAGATCGAGGATATCGAGACGGTGCGCCTGAACGGTGGCGCCGGTACCTCGGTCACGCTCGACGCCAACGACGTCATCAACGATTTCGAGGGCGGCAGCATCAATCCGGGCGGCACCGGCGCCGGCGGCGACTTTGACAAGGCCCCGGCGCTGCGGGTCGATGGCGATGCCGGCGACACGGTCAATCTTTCGGGCGGCGACTGGTCCAAGGAGACCAGCGCCAATGGTTTCCCGCTGGGCTACACGCTCTATGTCCATGACACCAGCGGCACCCCCGGCGCGGCCGAGGATGCCTATGTGCTGGTGCAGGATGGAGTGACGGTCAACGGCGCCTAGTTTCGTTGGCCTGATCCTGCACACCGGCGTAGTCTTGCCGAGACGGCGGCCTGCGGGGCCGCAGGATCGGCGGTTGATGTGCGCCTGCCAAAGGGGCTTGCGATCATCGCGATGAGCTGCGTCCTCCTCCAGACCGGGGGCGCGGCCGCAGTGGAGCTTGTCACCGACGTCAACATTGTCACCGCGCTCGATATCTCGGATTCGGTCGATCCGCAGGCGGCAGCGATCGAGATCGACGGCATGGCGGAGGCGCTCCGCTCCCCGGACATCATCCAGGCCATTCAAAGTGGGCGGCATCGCAGGATCGGGTTCGCGGTGTTCGCCTGGCGCGACGGCGCCTATCCGGAACTGGTCTCCTGGACCATCATCGCGACTGCGGAGGACGCCCGCGCGGCTTCCGGCCGGCTGCAATCCGGTTTCCGCGCCTTTGCCGCGTCCGATCCGCCGGCGCCCGCGCTATCGCCCTACATGACCGATCTCTCGGGCGCGATCGATCACGCCGCGATCCTGCTTCTGACCGCGCCCTATGTCGCGGGCCGGTCGGTCATCAACGTGATCGGGAACGGCTGGGACAATGTCGGCGAGGGGCCGCGCCGGGCGCGCGACCGCTTCACCGCCAAAGGCGGCACCATCAATGGCGTGGTCCTGAGTTTCGATCCCGTGCTGATGGGCTACTACCGCAGCACCGTCATCGGCGGGCCCGGCGCCTTCCTGCTGTCGGTCGACGACCCGGCCGCGATGGCCGAGGTGCTGGCGCGCAAGTTCCTCTACGACATCGCCTTGGGGGCCGACAGCCGCGACCTCGCGGCGCTGCCGGCCAGGTAGGCCCGGCCTCAGCTCGCCTTTCGCGCGGTTGCGACATGCGCCGGCGCGTCGAACGCCACCTCGCCAGTCGCGGTGGCGTAGCGCCGCAGCTCCGCCGCCGCCTCGCGCAGCAATAGCTCGTACTGGCCATCGTCGATAAGGTCCGCGAGCGTCCAACCCTTCACGTCCGTGCGCACCCAGGATTCGATCGACGGGAAGCGCGCTTTTCCGACGTCCGTGGCAATCTCGACCTTCGCGATGCCAGCCTGGACGAACAAGGCATGCAGCGCCTTGCGGTCGCCGAGCGCAAAGGGCGCGTGCAATTCGCCGGCGATGCGCGGCCCGAACAGCCGCTGCAGCAGCGCCGCCATCGCCGAATAGCCGGGGCTGGCCTCGAGCGCGTCCCACACCGCGACCGCCAGCCGGCCGCCCGGTCGCAGCACACGCCACATCTCGCGCAGCGCCGTGGCCCGGTCGTCGAAGAACATCAGGCCGAACTGGCTGACCACGGCGTCGAAGCTGGCATCGGGGAACGGCAACGCCTCGGCGCGGCCCGCTTTCCATTCGATCGCCGGCGCCTTGCGCTTCGCCACCGCCAGCATCCCCTCGTTGCGGTCGAGCCCGGCGACCGACCCGCCCGGCGCCACCCGCTTTGCCGCCTCGCGAGCCAGGACCCCGGTCCCGCACGCGACGTCGAGCACCCGCTGACCGGGCGCCAGCCGCGCCGCATCCGCCAATCGCGGCGCCCATTCCAGGAACAGGGCCGGCAGGAAGAATTCTTCGTAGATGTCCGCCGCGCTGCGCGTGACCTGGCCTTTCAGCGTGTCTGCCATCGCCGCCTCCTTGCTGCCCGTCCTTCGTGCCGCTCGAGATTGTCTCGCCGGCCCGCACCCACCGCGCCATGCGGATCCCGCCGGCCCATGCAAAAACTGCCGACTTTCGTCCCGATCGGGTAGAATGACAGCGATGAGACCGCGCAACCGCAAGCCGGTCGCCCCCGTGCGGAATGACGGCGGAGCGATCGATGCCGTCCTGCCGGGCGATCTGGTCCGCACCCTCGCCTGGCTGCGCCCGCGGCTCGATCAACGGGTGCGGCTCGATGTGCTGGCGCAGATCGCCGGCGTGCGGCCGCGCACTCTCGAGACGCATTTCCGGACCTTCCTCGGCACGACTCCGGTCGGCTGGGTGCGCAAGATGCGGTTGCGGAATGCCCGCCAGTCGCTGCTCGATGCCAAGGGCGGGACCGTCACCGATGTCGCGCTGGCCAGCGGGTTCAACCAGTTCGGCCGGTTCGCGGCGCAATATCGGGCCGAGTTCGGCGAGCTGCCGTCGCAGACCCTGCAGCGGGTACGCGCCGCCGAACCCGAAGTCGACGACGAAGCGCTGAGGCTGACCTGGCGCGCCTTGTCGGCCGCGCTGCATGTGGCGCCGCACGATTGCGAGGCTGCGCTGGAAGAGCTCGATCGGGCTCAAACGCGGGCGCCCAGGTTCGGACTGGCGAAGGCGCTCGCCGCCTGGTGCTGGGGCCAGCGTGCGGCGCAGCATTTCAGCGCGACGCCGGAAGCGGATCGCGCCCGGGCCCGGCAGCTCGCCCAGGAAGCGGAGGCTCTCGCACCCGACAATGCCCTGGCTCTGACCTGGTGCAGCGGCGCGCTCGTCCTGGTGCATCAAGTCGAAGCGGCGGACCGCCTGATCGAGCGCGCCTTGGCGATCGATCCCTATTCGCCGCTCGCCATCACCCGGCGCGCCTGGCTATCCGCCTATCAGGGCGACAGCGTGGCGGCTGTCCGTGGACTTAGACTGTTGATGCCGTTCGACGCGCTGCGGCACACCGCCTTCATCGGTATCGGTTGCGCGCATTTCGCGGCCGGCCACTACGAGCGCGCGGCGATCTGGGCGAGGAGCGGCGTCGAGGCATTCCCCGCCGCCTTCTGGGGCGAGCGCATCGTGATCGCCGGTGGCGTTCGTGCCGGCGCACGCGCCGAAGCGCGGCGTCATGCACGAGCGCTGTTGCGCAAGGATCCCGATCTGACCGTCGAGGTTGCCGCCGCTGCCTGGCCGTTCCGGCCCAGTTTCATGGAACAACTGGCAGACGGCCTCATTGCCGCCGGGATACCGCGGGCCTGAACGTCACTGCGCCGCCGGCGCCACGCGCCAGACCGCGTTGCCGACATCGTCGGCGACCAGCAGCGCACCCCTGGCATCGATGGCGACGCCGACCGGGCGGCCGAACGCATCGCCGTCTTCGCTCAGAAACCCGGTCAGGACATCGACCGGTGTGCCTGCCGGGTGGCCGTCCTGGAAAGGCACGAAGATCACCTTGTAGCCGGCGGGCGGATCGCGGTTCCAGGATCCGTGCTGACCGATGAAGGCGCCGTTCCTGAGGTTCTCCGGCAGCAGCGTGCCTTCGGAGAAGGCAAGGCCCAGCGACGCGGTATGGCTACCGAGCGCATAATCCGGCACGATCGCCGTCGCCACCAGCTCCGGCTTCTGCGGCTCGACGCGCGTATCGACGTGCTGGCCGTAATAGGAATAGGGCCAGCCATAGAAGCCGCCATCCTTCACCGCCGTCATGTAGTCCGGCACCAGGTCGCTGCCCAACTCGTCGCGTTCGTTGACCACGGTCCACAGCGCGCCGGTCTCCTTGCGCCATGCCATGCCGTTGGGATTGCGCAGGCCCGACGCGAACACGCGCGTCGTGCGGGTGGCGAGATTGACCTCGAGGATCGCGGCACGCTGATATTCGCGGTCCAACCCGTTCTCCCCGACATTGGAATTGGAGCCGACGGTGGCATAGAGGAACTTGCCGTCCGGGCTCGCGATCAGGCTCTTGGTCCAGTGATGATTGCGCCGGCCGGCAGGCAGATCGACGATCTTCTCCCCCTCCGCGGTGATCTCGGTCTCGCCCTCCTCATAGGGGAAGCGCAGGATCGCGTCGGTATTGGCGACATAGAAGTCCTTGCCGATGAGCGCCATGCCGAACGGAGAGTTGAGATTCTTGAGGAACACCGTCCGGGTTTCGGCGGT
>DASYRS010000127.1:0-12408 GCA_036004205.1 Dongiaceae bacterium | reverse complement strand
GGCAGCACCGTCTACGGCCTCGTCACCGACGCCACGGTGCTGATCGGAACCTTCGTCGTGCTGAACCTGATCGCGGCGCGGCTCTATCCGCGCATGGTCACCTGAGGGGTCAGGAGCGGTCCAGCGTGAACAGTTCCTGCGGCTGCTTGACGCCGCGCAGGGCGTAGCGGCCGACCAAGACGAGACGCGCGCCCTCATTGCCGAGCGCGGACGCGAAGGCGGCGGAAACCAGCATCTTCTGATCGGCGGAGCGGCACATCGCGGCGATCCGGCTGGCTTCGTTGACCGCCGGGCCGACCACCGTGAAGTCGAGGCGGTCCTTGCTGCCGATATTGCCGAAGAAGACGTCCCCGATGTGCAGCCCGACATACATGCGCGTCGTCGGCAGCTGCCCGGCCGCTCGCGCTTCGTTCAGCGCGGCGATCCCTTGCTCCGCTGCCTGAACGGCGCTGATCGCGGCGGCGCAGGCTTTCGCACGCCCGTCCGAGGTGAAGATCGCCAACACGCCATCGCCGATCAGCTTCAGCACGTCGCCGCCCTGGTCGCGGATGGCCGAGACGATGACCTCCGCATAATCGTTCAACAACGGGATGATCTGTTCCGGCGGCGCGCTGTCGGTGATCTTGGTATAGCCGCTGAGGTCGCTGAACCACAGCACCGCTTCGATGCGGTCGGCGACGCCGCGCTCGATCCGGCCGCTCAGCACCAGCTGGCTGGCGTCACGGCCGAGATAGGTTTCCGCCAAATTGCGCGCGACCCGGTCCAGCGAAACGCTCTTGATCGCGCCGGCCAGGAACGGCACCAACCGCTTGATCGTCGCGATCTCGCTGTCGTCGAACCCACGATCCAGGTCGGTGTACCAGGCCGAGTACAGGCAATCCATGTCGCCGATCGTGCCGGTGGGGCCGAAGCGCGTCAGGACTGCCAGGAACTCCTTCATGCCGGCGTCACGGTCCTGGTCCAGATTGTAGTAGCGGGCGATCGTCTCGTCGGTCAGCCGCGCCCGCAGATAGGTCTCCTCGGAATGGAACAGCTGATAGAAAGTGCTACGCTGCCAGTTCTCTGCTGCTTCGCCCCCCTGATTGGTACGGGCATATTCGATGAAGACCGGATCCGGCTCATTCCGACGCCACCGCACCGCATGACCCTCGTGGGTCGGATGCAGCGTATCCAGCACCACGGTCAGGCTGCCGAGCGGCAGACCGGCGGCAAGCGCGCGCTCGCAGAAGCCCGCCACCATCTCGGGCGCCGCGACGCCGGTAAGGCCGGCCTCGGTGACCCAGGTGGCGAGGTCGTGGAGTTTCGGATCGTCCATCGATCTTAGATGGGTTACTTCCGGTGTTCTTCCAGCCGCGGCATCAGTTCGACCAGGTTGCAGGGCTTGTGCCGGTTGT
Organism: Dongiaceae bacterium; assembly: GCA_036004205.1. GTDB lineage: Bacteria > Pseudomonadota > Alphaproteobacteria > Dongiales > Dongiaceae > Dongia_A. The sequence goes on along the minus strand of DASYRS010000127.1, from coordinate 11,014 downwards.
CGAGCTGGTGCTTCAGAATCTCCTCCCAGCCGTCGCGGCAGGCGCCGGGCGAGCCGGGCAGGGCGAACAGGTAGGTGCCGCGCGCGACGCCGCCGGTGGCGCGGCTCTGGATGGTCGAGGTGCCGACCTTCTGGAACGAGACCCAGCGGAACAGCTCGCCGAATCCGTCGATCTTTTTCTCGTAGACCGATTCGAACGCTTCGGGTGTCACGTCGCGACCAGTGACGCCGGTGCCGCCGGTCGCGATCACCACGTCGATGTCGTCGCGCGAAATCCACGCCTGGAGCTGGGCCGCGATCGCGGTCGCGTCGTCCTTGACGATGATGCGGTCGACGACGAGGTGGCCGTCGCGGGTGATCAGGTCGACCAGGGTCTGGCCGGACTTGTCGTCGGCAAGGGTGCGGGTGTCCGACACCGTCATGACGCCGATCTGCACGGCCAGAAACGGCCGCATCTCATCGAGCTTGGGCATGTGCATTCAGCCTTTCGGCCCAAGCATAGACCAGCGCGCGGGGCAGTCGATAGCTACTTGGAAGCGGTCGTCTTGCCGTCCTGGCCGACATACTCCGACCAGCCGCCGGCGGCGAGCGCCTTCAGGGTCGGCGTCTCCTGATCCAGCCGCTCCTGATAGATCCAGTAGGCGGCCATGATGCGCTTCACGAACTGGCGCGTCTCCTTGGACGGCATGGTTTCCACGAACAGCAGCGCGTCATCCATCGCCTTCGGCGCGCTCTTCCATTTCTGGAGATTGCCGGCACCCGCGTTGTAGGCGGTGGCCATCAGGATGACGTCGTTGTCGACCAGGCCGTTCTTCAGCAGCTTGGCGATATATTTCTGGCCGGCCGCGATCGAGAGACGCGGATTCTTGAGCTGCCCTGGATCGTAGCCGAGCTTCTTGCCGGTCTCCGGCATGATCTGCATCAGGCCAAGCGCGCCATCGCCGCTGACCGCGACCGGGTTGAAGCCCGATTCCTGGCGCATGATGGCGAACAGCAAGGCGCGGTCGACGGTGAAGCCGCCCTTCGGCTCCCAACGCGGCAGCGGAAACAGCGCCGCCGGAATGACGGAGTCGCCATAGAGCCGCTGGGTCGCGCCCATCTTCAACGCGAGCGAGGGCATGCGCGCAATCTCGGCGACGCCGAGCAGCGCGTCATCGACGCTGTCCTTGGCCTTGGATTCGAGCAGCAGCAGTTCCTTTTCCGCCGCGCCAAGCTGGCCGACCTGGATCAGCGCCAAAGCGCGCTTGCCGGAGCGGGTGTTCAGCAGCAGCTGGCCATGGGCCTTGGTGAATTTCGGCGCGGTCCAATCGACCTGCGGCTCGACACCCAGGGCACGCGCGGCCAATTGGCCGTAGAAGGTGAGGGGATACTTGGCCGCCTTGCGGAGCCAGAGGCTGACCTTGTCCGGCTGCTTCGAGCGCAGATAGGCCCGCGCGCTCCAGAACGCCGACTTGGACTTGTCCCACGGGTTGTTGTCGGCATCCTCGGCGTCCTTCACGAAGGATGCCGCCGCCGCGGTGAAATTGCCCCGCCGCCAGGCCTCGAGGCCGGCCAGCCAGTTGGCGTCGCGGTCGTTGTAGCTTTCGTCCGGCGAGCCGACGCGGATCACGTTGGCGCTGGGCTCCGTCAGCTTGGCCGCGCCCTTCAGCTCTGCCAACTGGTAGATCGCATGGGCGTCCGCCAGCGTGCCATAGCGGCGCAGCCAGTCGGACAGTTCCTTAGGTTTGGAAACATAGGTCGGAGACAGATACCGATCCGCCAGGACATGGCCCAGCAGCGACAGGTCCGTCAGTTCCTCGATCACCCGGTCCGCGGCGCGGAAGTCTCCTGCCGCCTGCAGCCGGAAGATGTCTCGGTAACGGTCGGCGTTGACGGCGTCCAAGGGCTTCGGCAGATCGGTGCCGTTAACCTGTACGTCGTCCCCGGGTAACGCCGCAGTGGCGCCCGATCCGTCCTGAGCCTGGGCCTCCACCGAAAGACCGGTGGAAAAGATGAGGCCCGCGAAAGCGGCCGACGCCAGCATGCGTCGCCCGTGAGATTGCCAGCATAGAGCCAAGGTGTCCGTCCCCTTGTGCGGTCGCTCCGTCCCGAACGAAGCGAGTAGTTAATCGTTTCTTCTTATCTCCCTGACTCTGGGTTAGACGATCGGGGAGAGGGTGTCCACTAAAAATCTGTCGCGGCAACAACCCGTATGGGCTGCTGACTGTTCCAAGCCACTATGAATATTCACGAATACCTTCAGTTTGGTTAAAGGCGGTCCATCTATTCGCCTGTACTAACTGGCTTTTCTTCGGCGGGATTTACCTCTTTTTGTCGTGTTAACCTTAATTCTAAACTCACTCACACTATAGTCTGGATTCCTTCAACTTTATGAGATCGCGCCAGGTCTCCCGCTTTTGCGCCGGCTGACGGAGCAGGTAGGCGGGGTGGAAAATGGGCAAAGCGGGGATCGTCGACCCGCCCTCTCCCAGCCGGTACTGGAACCACCGTCCCCGGAGGCGGGTGATGCCTTCGGTGGTCCCGAGCAGCCCCTGGGCCGCTGCCGCCCCGACTAGGACCAGGACCTTGGGCGCCACCAGCTCGATATGGCGCTCGACGAACGGTTTCTGGGCGGCCAGCTCGGTGTCGGTCGGCTTGCGGTTGCCCGGTGGGCGCCAGAAGCAGACATTGGTGATGTAGAAACTGGTCCTATCCAGCCCGATCGCCGCCATCATCCGGTCGAGCAGCTGCCCCGACACCCCGACGAAGGGCAGGCCAAGGCGGTCCTCGTCGGCTCCCGGCGCCTCGCCCACCAGCATCACCTCGGCGGCAGGGTTGCCATCGGCGAACACTAGGTTGGTGGCGGTGCGGCTCAAGGAAACGCCGTCGAACCGAGCCAGGGCCGCCTTCAGGGCCGCCAGGTCCGGAGCCGCCCGCGCCGCCTCGCGCGCCGACAGGATCGCGGCCTGGTCCGCCGGGCCCAGCATCGGACCTGGGGCACGGGCCGGCGCGGCGCGAAACAAGGCGGTCGGCTGTTCGGAGAGTTGCGGGGCGTTCGGCGGCGGAGCCGTGGACACTTTGGCGGGGGCGGCGGCCCGGTCGCTCATGGGCGCGGCCAGGGGAGCGGTCGCCCCAAGGCGGCTTTGCGGCGTCGGCTCAATAGCCTCGTCGGCGCCCCACTCGATATAGAGCTTCAGCAGTGCCAGGGTCTGCTGAGGGTCAAGTTGCTCGGTCGGGGTCGATTGTGACATGACACGACCGTAGCATTGGATGCGCGCGCGGCCAATTCTCGACACAAAGCCTGGGCCGCCGACTGGGAGGAGCCGCATGGACCGCGAGGTCATGGAGTACGACGTGGTGATCGTGGGCGGTGGGCCGTCCGGTCTCAGCGCCGCGATTCGCCTGAAGCAATTGGCGGGAGAGGCCGGGCACGAAATCTCGGTCTGCGTGATCGAGAAGGGCGCGGAGATCGGCGCCCACATCCTTTCCGGCGCGGTGCTGGAGCCGCGGTCGCTCAACGAGCTCATCCCCGATTGGAAAGAGAAGGGAGCGCCGCTCAACACGCCGGCCAAGGAAGATCACTTCCTGTTCCTGACCCAATCCGCCGCGATCAAGCTGCCGACCCCGCCGCAGATGAACAATCACGGCAACTACATCATCTCCCTCGGCAATTTCTGTCGCTGGCTGGGCCAGCAGGCGGAGGCGCTGGGGGTCGAGATCTATCCCGGCTTTGCCGCCGCCGAAGTGCTCTATGACGACAAGGACGCGGTGAAAGGCGTCGCGACCGGCGACATGGGCATCGGCAAGGACGGCCAGCACACCGCCAACTACACGCGCGGGGTCGAACTGCATGGCAAGCAGACCCTGTTCGCGGAAGGCTGCCGCGGCTCGCTCACCAAGACCTTGTTCGAGAAATTCAAGCTGCAGGAAGAGTGCGATCCGCAGACCTTCGGCCTCGGCATCAAGGAATTGTGGGAGGTCGATCCTGCCAAGCATCAACAGGGCAAGATCACCCACACCATCGGCTGGCCGATGGATAGCGGCACCTACGGCGGGTCGTTCCTCTATCACCTGGAGAACAACCAGGTCGCGGTCGGCTTCGTGATCGGCCTCGATTACGAGAACCCGCATCTGGCGCCGTTCGAGGAGTTCCAGCGCTTCAAGCAGCACCCCTCCATCCGCCCGATCTTCGAAGGCGGCCGGCGCATCGCCTATGGCGCGCGCGCGATCAACGAAGGCGGCTTCCAGTCGATCCCCAAGCTCACCTTCCCCGGCGGCTGCCTGATCGGCTGCACCGCGGGCTTCCTCAACGTGCCGAAGATCAAGGGCACCCACACCGCGATGAAATCCGGCATGACGGCGGCGGAAGCGATCTTTCCGCGCCTGCAGGCGGGCGATGCCGCCGGCGCCGAGATCGCGGAGTATCCGGCGGCGCTCAGAAAGACCTGGTTGTGGGACGAGTTATTCAAGGTGCGCAATATCCGGCCGTCGTTTCACAGGGGACTTTGGGGCGGACTCATGTATTCGGCGATCGATACCTATGTATTCGCCGGCAAGGCGCCGTGGACCTTCCACCACAAGGCCGACAACACGACCCTCAAGAAGGCGTCGGAGATGCCGAAGATCGCCTATCCGAAGCCGGACGGGGTGGTCAGCTTCGACCGGCTATCCTCGGTCTTCCTCTCCGCCACCAATCACGAAGAGAACCAGCCGGCGCACCTGACGCTGAGGAACAAGGACGTCCCGATCACCACCAACCTGGCGCTCTACGATGCGCCGGAGCAACGCTATTGCCCCGCTGGTGTTTATGAAATCGTCCGGGACGGCGATGGGAGCAATCCGCGGTTGCAGATCAACGCCCAGAATTGCGTCCATTGCAAAACCTGCGACATCAAGGACCCGACGCAGAATATCAATTGGGTAGTGCCCGAGGGCGGCGGCGGCCCTAATTATCCCAATATGTGAGTGAAATATGGCAGGGACTGTTAACCCAGGGCGTTCTATATAGAAGGCATGGAACATCCCTGCCAAAAGATCGGATTGGACGTGCAGACCATCGACCTGACGCGCGGGCACCCCCGTAAATTCCCGGCCAAGGTGCTGGTCGGCCTCGCCGCATTGCTGACGACGCTCGCCCTCGCGGCCTGCGGACCGGAAGAGCCTGCGACCGGCGCCAGGGTTGCCGATGCCGAAGGCACGACGGTCGGCCAAGGCTCGGTAACGGGCGAGGAGAACTGGACCGGCACCGGCGCCTATCTCGCCGGCATCACCGCCTTCGACCAGCGCGACATGGCCAGCGCCGCGGACCTGCTGACCCTCGCCTTGGGCGAGGATTTCAGCAATGGCATCCTGGCGCAGAAGACGCTGGTGGCCTTGATGAGCGATGGCCGGATCGAGCCCGCCATCAAGCTCGCCCACCAGATGAAGAGTGCCGGCATCAAGTCGACCCTGATCACGCTGATGCTGGTGCAGGAGCAGGCGCGCGAAGGCCACTATGACGAGGCGCTGACCCTGTCGCGCGAGCTGCCGGACGACAGGCTGATGCAGGTCACGGCGCCGATGCTGCGCGCCTGGCTGGCGGTGGGCGCGAAGAACAAGGAAGCGGGCCTTGCCGAGCTGAAGCCGCTCCAGGAGATCGAAGGCGCCGCGATGCTGGCGCAGATGCAGGCCGCGCTGATGACCGACTTCGCCGGCGACGGCAAGAAGGCGGCCGCTGATTTGCTCGCCGCCATCGATTCCAGCGTCGACATTCCGGCGCAGCTCGCCGAGTTCTACGTGACCCTCAACCTGCGCGACGGTAACGAGAAGGCCGCGCGCACGATGATCGAGCGTTATCGCGCCCAGGCACAGGGCCGCGGCGAGGACGTCGCGACCGCGATGGAGCATCAGATCGGCCAGGCCAAGCCGAAAGGTCCGCTGGTCGCCGACGTCAAGCGCGGCCTAGCCATCGCCTATACGCAGATCGCCATGGAACTGATGGCGGACGACTACAACGGCGATGCGATGTGGCTGACCCACCTCGCGCTCGACCTCGATCCCAAACTCGACATCGCGGCGCTGGCGCTGGGCGATCTGCATCGTCAGGCCAATCATCTGGACCAGGCGATCACCGCCTACAATCAGGTTCCCGCGGATTCGATCTTCCACCGGCCCTCGCAGCTTTCGGTCGCCGAATGCTATCGCCGGCAGGAGAAGTTCAGCGACGCGGAGAACCTGCTGCGCAAGTTGATGGACGAGGACAAGACCGACATCTCCGCCGCCCAGCAGCTCGGCCAGTTGCTGCGCGCCAACAAGAAGTTTGGCGACGCGGCGAAGGTCTACGGCGTCGCGATCGACCGGCTGGGCAAGCTCGAGCCGGAGGATTGGCAACTGTTCTATTACCGCGGCATCTCCAACGAGCGGGCCAAGGAATGGCCGGCGGCGGAGAAGGATTTCCAGAAGGCGCTCGAACTCTCGCCGGACGAACCATATGTGCTGAACTACCTCGCCTATACCTGGGTGGAGCGGCGCGAGCGGCTGGATGAGGCGCTGCCGATGCTGGAAAAGGCGGTGAGTCAGCGGCCGGAGGAAGGCTTCATCATCGATTCGCTCGGCTGGGCGCATTTCATGCTGGGCCGCTATCCGGAGGCGGTGGGCGAGCTTGAGAAAGCGGTCAGCCTGGCGCCGACCGATCCTGTCCTCAACGACCATCTGGGCGACGCCTACTGGAAGGTCGGGCGGCACCAGGAGGCACGCTTCCAATGGTCGCGTGCGTTGAGCTTCGATCCGGAGCCTGATCAGACGCCGAAGCTGCAGCAGAAGCTGGAGCAGGGCTTGAGCGACGCGGTCCAAGGCCAGCCAGAGGCGCCCAAGGTCAATTCCCAGGCCGGCAGCTCCGAATCCGGCGGCTGAACGCGCCGCGTCCACCACGGTTCCATTCTCCGCCATGCTCGCGCGCGCCAAGGTCAATTTGTATTTGCACATCACCGGCCGGCGCGCCGACGGCTATCACCTGCTCGATAGCCTGATCGTGTTCGCCGACACCGGGGATGAGATCAAACTGGCGGCGGCCGATCGCCTCCAGCTTGCCATCGATGGTCCGTTCGCGGCGGGGCTCGAGGCCGGGCCGGACAATCTCGTGCTGCGCGCCGCCCATGCGCTGCGGGAGCTGACCGGCACGCGGGCCGGCGCCGCCATCCGCCTCACCAAGAACCTGCCGGTTGCCTCCGGCATCGGCGGCGGCTCCGCCGATGCGGCGGCAACGCTCGACGGCCTGTGCGGGTTGTGGGACGTGGCGCCAGGCCGCGCGGCACTCCTGCGGATCGCGGCCACGCTGGGGGCGGATGTGCCGGTCTGCCTCGACGGCGTGCCGAGCTTCGTCGGCGGCATCGGCGAAGAGCTGGTGCCCGCGCGGGGGCTGCCGCCGGCCTGGTTGCTGCTCGCCAATCCGGGCGTCGCGACGCCGACGCCGGCGGTGTTCAAGGCGCGGCAAGGGCCGTTCTCGAAAGCGGCGCGCTGGGCCGAGCCGCCGCGCGATTTCGCCGCCTTCGCCGCGCGGCTGCAGGCCTCGGCCAACGATCTGACCGAAGCCGCGATCAGCGTGACGCCCGCCATCCGCGACGTGCTGGTGGCGCTGGCCGCCGTGCCCGGCTGCGTGCTGGCGCGCCTGTCAGGCAGTGGAGCCACCTGCTTCGGATTGTTCCCCGACGAGCCCAGCGCACGCACGGCGGAAGCCAAATTGCGCGCGGCGCACGCCCGCTGGTGGGTCGTCGCCGCGCCGATGGCGCGCTAGCAACTCGCCGCTCTAATTCCCGCTGAGTTCCGCCTGTGCGGCGCGCAGTTCGTCGAGCAGGCCGAGGCTGGGCCTGCCATCGACATCGAGGCCGGCGGTCACCTGGAAATCCTGGATCGCATTGCGGCTGTCCTCGTCGATCACGCCGTCGATCGCGCCGGGCGGGAAGCCGAGCTGATCCAACAGGGTCTCGACTTCGGTCAATTCCGCGCTCGTCAGGGGCGATGAGCCGGTGCCGGCGAAATGCCAGATGCCGACCGCGATCAGGATGGCGAGTACCAGGACGACCGCGCCGCCCAGGAAGCCCATCCACGCCGGGCGGGTATCGTCGGCCGCTGCCACGGCCGGGCGCGGGCGATGCTCCTCCAGATCGGCGCCGAGCGGTTCGTTGGACATGACCTGAAAATACCGGTGTGGCGCCGAATGCCGCAAGGGCAGATCGGATATTCGACCAATTGCGGAACCCGGATTTGTTGACCGGCTTGTCCCATATGGCATGGTGACGTCGCACAAGAACGGTGTGCGGTGCCAAGCCGCCCTTCGCCAAGACATATTGGAGGAAACAATGTTCGATCTGTCGCGGCGCCGGCTGACCGCCGGCCTGCTCGCCATCGGCCTCAGCCTCGCGCCCATCGCCGCCAGTGCCGACGATTTCGTGAATATCCTGACCGGCGGCACCTCCGGCGTCTATTACCCGCTCGGCGTTGCCATCTCCAAGGTCTTGACCGACAAGATCCCGGGCGCCAGGCCGTCGGTGCAGGCGACCAAGGGGTCGGTCGAGAATCTCAATCTCGTCCAGGGCGGCAAGGGCGAGATCGCCTTCACGCTCGGCGATTCGCTGGCGGCTGCCGTGCTCGGTTCCGCCGACGCGGGATTCAAGGGGCCGCTCGACAAGGTGCAGACCATCGGCGCGATCTATCCCAACTACGTGCAGATCGTCGCTTCGCAGGAAAGCGGCATCAAGAGCCTCGCCGATCTCAAGGGCAAGCGCGTCTCGGTCGGCGCGCCGAAATCCGGCACCGAGCTCAACGCGCGCGCGATCCTGGCCGCCGCCGGCATGAAATACGAGGACCTCGCCAAGGTCGAGTATCTCGATTTCGCCCAGTCGGTGGAATTGATGAAGAATCGCCAGCTCGACGCCACGCTGCAATCGGCGGGGCTCGGCGTCGCTTCGATCCGCGATCTCGCCACCTCGGTGCCGATCGTCGTGGTGGCGGTACCGGCGGAGGTCGCCGGGAAGATGGGCCAGCCGTTCTTCTCCGCCACCATTCCGGCCAATACCTATGAAGGCCAGGCCGAGGACGTGGCGACGGTCGCGGTGCCGAATTTCCTGGTGACGCGCGCCGATCTGTCGGCGGAGCTGGTCTATAACATCACCAAGGCGATCTACGAGAATCTGCCGGAGCTGCAGGCGGCGCACGCTGCGGCCAAGGGCATCTCGCTCGAGAAAGCGGCGAAAGGCTCGCCGGCGCCGCTGCATCCCGGCGCGCTCAAATACTTCACCGAGAAGAACGCGCTGTAGCGGCCGAGCGGGAGCGTAAGGCTCCCGCATCTTCTCCATGTCGCTCGATGCAGACAACAAGGCAGCACCAATCGCCGCGCCGCATCTGCCGTTCGGCGAATCGGGGCTGACCGACGACCTGTTCGCGGCCGGCCTCACCGGCCGCCTGCTGTTCTGGATCGCGGTCGCGTTCTCGGCCTTTCAGTTGGTGACCGGCTTCGGCATTCCGCTGGACAAGGACTTCCTCCCCGGCATCGACCCGGCGCGGTTGGCCGGCGCCGCGCTGGTGCTGGGCGCGGCCAAGGTCGGGTGGGACGCGCTGAAGGGGCGCAATGTCCGCGAAGGGCTGCTGGCGCTGATCACGCTCGCCGCGACCTACGCGATCCTGGTGCGCTATGCCGGCGGACTGCCGAGCCAGGTGCTGCGCACCATGCATGTCGGGTTCCTCACCCTGGTCGGCGCGCTCGCCTTGTCCGCCAGCCTGGCCGGCAAGGAAGGGCGGCGGATCGATCGCTGGCTGCTCGGCTTCGTGGGTGCCCTCGGCTTTCTCGCCGGCCTCTATCAATGGGCGGTCTATTTCGAGCTGGTGCAGCGCTCCGGCGATCTGTTGACGCAGGACCTGGCCGTCGGGGTGGTGGCGCTCGCGACCTTGTTCGTGCTGGTATGGCGCGTGCTGGGGCCGGCGCTGCCGGTCATGGCGGGGATATTCCTGGCTTACTGCCTGTTCGGCAATCATCTGCCGTCGCCGCTCGATCATCGCGGTTACGATACGGCGCAGGTGATCGAGCACATGGTGTTCGGCACCGAGGGAATCTACGGCACGCCGACCCTGGTCTCCGCCACCTACATCTTCCTTTTCATCCTGTTCGGCTCGTTCATGGAGCAGGCCGGGGTCATCCGCTTTTTCAACGAGATCTCGATGGCGGCGTTCGGCCGCGCGCGTGGCGGACCGGGCAAGGTGTGCGTGGCATCGAGCGCGCTGATGGGTACGGTCTCCGGCTCCGGCGTCGCCAACGTCGTCGCCTCCGGTCAGTTCACCATTCCGCTGATGAAGCGCTTCGGCTTCACGTCCGCGTTCGCGGGCGGCGTCGAAGCGACGTCATCGATGGGCGGGCAGATCATGCCGCCGGTGATGGGCGCGGTCGCCTTCATCATGGCGGAGACCATCGACGTGCCTTATGCGGAAATAGCGCGCGCCGCGATCATTCCGGCCTTGCTCTATTTCTTCGCCAGCTTCTGGTCGGTGCATCTGGAAGCCGGCAAGCGTGGCCTCGAAGGATTGCCGCGCGACCAGTTGCCGAGCTTCATGGGCGAGGTAAGGGCGAACTGGTACCTGATCCTGCCGCTGCTGGCGCTGGTCTATCTGCTGTTCGCCGGCTTCACGCCGCTATTCGCGGGCGCGGTCGGGCTCGCGCTCACCGTGGTGCTGATCCTGGGGCTTGCCATCGCCAGCGGCCTTCCGGCGATGGCGCTGCGCGTGCTGTTCTGGATCGCGCTCGCCCTCATCTGCGCGATCTCGATCCGGTTCACCGTGGCGGCGGTCGCCTTGGTGACGCTGGCGCTGATGATCCCCGCCTGGATCAGCGGGCGCGGACGCGAAGCCTTGGTCGGATGTCGCTCGGCGCTGGCGGACGGCGCGCGCCAGGCGCTGCCGGTCGGGCTCGCCTGCGCGCTGGTCGGCATCATCATCGGCACCATGACGCTGACCGGGCTCGGCACCATCGTCGGTAACGCGGTGGTGTCGATCGGGCAGGAGAACCTGCC
>DASYRS010000126.1:0-2097 GCA_036004205.1 Dongiaceae bacterium | reverse complement strand
CTTGCTAACGATGGCAACCGCGGCGCTATCGCGCGCTCCTTCCCAGCCGATCGACTGCAAGAGCTCGGGCAACGCATCGGCCAGCGCCGCAAAAAAACTGCAAATCATCGCGAGGACCAGCAAGATGCTGACGGAGCGGGTCAATGACGTGTAGGCGCGAGGCAAAAGATACGAAGGGATGCCGATCATCTGCTCATGCCCCCAATACGAACGCGCGCAGTTCCGGCGTCACCTGCGGGTCCGGGCCGAACCAGGCCTTGAAGCCGGGGCGGGCCTGGTGGAGCAGCATGCCGATGCCGTCGACGATCTTGTTGCCGCGCTGTTGCGCCGCTTTCAGCAGCTCGGTCATCAGGGGCACATAGACGATGTCGTAGACCGTTGCGGATGTCGGCAGCGCGCGCAGATCGAGCTCCAGCGGCGCCTGCCCGGCCTGGCCCAGATTGGTGCTGTTGACCAGCAGCGCCGCATCCTTCAGCGCGTCGGCGCGCTGATCCCAGGGCATGACCTTGACCGGACCGCCGACGGCCTCCGCGATCTCCTCGGCGCGGCGGGTGGTGCGGTTGACCAGGCGGATCTCCGGCACGCCCTCATCCAGCAGCGACACCACGATAGCACGCGCCGCGCCGCCGGCGCCGAGCACGACAGCCGGTCCCGCCGCGCCGCGCCAGTCGGGCTGGAACTGCCGGACGTTCGCGATGAAGCCGTAGCCGTCGCTGTTGTCGCCGAGGATCGTGCCGTCCTCGCGTACCACCAGCATGTTGATCGCGCCGATGCGCTTCGCCAGCGGTGTCGCCTCGTCGACCAGCGACAGCGCGCGCTCCTTGTGCGGCAGCGTGATGTTGCCGCCGCGGAAGCCGAGCGCCGGCAGCGCGCGGATCCCCTGCTCCAGTTTGCTCGGATGCGTGGCGAACGGGATGTAGGCGCCGTCGATGCCGAATTCTCTCAGCCAATAGCCGTGCAGCTGCGGGGAGCGCGAATGATCGACCGGCCAGCCGAACACGCCGGCGATGCGCGCCTTGCCGGTCAGGATCATCGCGGCACGATCCCATGCTCGCGCAGGATGGCGAGCACGGGCAGCAAGGGCAGACCGAGGATGGTGAAGAAGTCGCCGCTGACGCGCTGGAACAATTGCGCGCCGATGCCTTCGAGCTGATACGCGCCGACCGAGCGCAGGATGTCATCGCCCGCTTGTTCCAGATACTGATCGAGGAATTCGTCGCTGAAATCCCGCATGCGCATGTCCGCGCGCTCGGTCACGTGCCACAGCCGCTCCTCGTCGCGCACCAGGACGGCGCTGGTGACGAGGCTGTGGCTCTTGCCGCGCAGCATCTGCAATTGGTCGCGCGCATGGGCGCGGTCGGTTGGCTTGTCGAGCCACATCCCGTCGCACTCCAGCATCTGGTCGCAGCCCAGAACGAAGCGGCCGGGAAAGCGCGGGGCGATGCGCTGGGCCTTCATCTCCGCCAGCACCTCGGCGACGCGCGAGGTGGTGGCGCCGGAAGCGTTGAGGCTCGCCATCAGTTCCGGTTCGTCGATCGCGGGGATCGCGATCTCGATCGCAACGCCCGCCCCGCGCAGCATCCGCGCGCGCGTCTTGCTGCCCGAAGCGAGGACGAGGGGGTCGATGTCAGGCATGAGTGCTCCGGCGCCCCTGCCCTCTCATACCGTCATCCCGGCCAAGCGAAGCGCGAGTCGGGATCCATGGATGGGCCTGGCGCGATCGGCGCAATGGATCCCGGGTCAAGCCCGGGATGACGATCATGATGCGTATCATCATGATCGTCACTTCACCGCCGCTTCGCCCACCGGCGGGACATTGCCGTCGCGGTGGTCTTGCAGCATCTGGAGGATGGTGGCCGCGGTTTCCTCGATCGAGCGGCGGGTGACGTCGATGACCGGCCAGCCATGCTCGGTGCACAGGCGCCGGGCGGTCGCCACCTCCTCACGCACCACCGAGAGATCGACATAGTCGGTGTCCTCATCGCGCGCGATCATCTGCAGGCGGTTGCGGCGGATCTGCACCAGGTGCGAGGCGTCCTTGGTGAGGCCGACGACCAGCGGCTTCTTCACCAGGAACAGCTCCGGCGGCAGCGGGCA
>DASYRS010000125.1:0-5492 GCA_036004205.1 Dongiaceae bacterium | reverse complement strand
GCCGTCGAGCGAGAGATCAAAGGTCGCCTCGGAGGGTTGAGTCGCGCCGTGCACGTATAGAAGTATGTGCCCAGCCGGCACTCGTGTCATGTCAGCTGGGTACTTGTTCCGCACGTAGAGCTGAACACCTGGGTCGCCTGCATCGACCATGAATTCTTCAGTGACCAGGGCCAACGGCGGTTCCGCCGCATCGGACTGACCGACCAGCACCAGCAAGATTGCCGCTATGAGCCCTGCATGTGCGTAGCGCATCGCAACCCTCCATTGCCGGCGAGCGGTAGGAGGAAACATCGTGCTCATCTCTAGAGCACGGTGCCGAACGGAATAGGAGTGGTTGGTTCACGTCGCTCTCGCCAATCGTCGCGCTTTGGTTGCGGTCGGTCAAGTCCCAGGTGTGGCGGCTACGCAGCGCTGCGACACTGGCCTTCGCGCGCGATCCGGACCAGAACGTCATCACCCTGGTCGATTAGCGCCTAGACCTCCGGGTCCGGCGCCAGCGCGGCGACGATGATCTTGTCGATGCGGCGACCGTCGAGATCGACGACCTCGAAGCGATAGCCGGCGAACTCGACCGAATCCCCGACCACCGGCAGCCGGCCCATATGCTGCAGTACCAGCCCGGCCACGGTCGCGTATTCCGGATCGGCCAGGTCGCGCGCTTCGATGGCCCGCTCCAGGTCCGTCACCCGCATCCGGCCATCGATCAGCCACGATCCGTCCCGCCGCTTCACGATTCCAGGCTCGTCCGCTGCGTCCTCGGCGAATTCGCCCGCGATGGCGGCGAAGATGTCGCGCGGCGTCACGATGCCCTGCACGCCGCCATATTCGTCCAGCACGATGGCAAGGTTGGCGGCCCGCTGGCGGAACAGATCGAGCAGGCGCAGGACCGTCGTGCTCTCATGCACCGTCAGCGCCGCCTTCAGCGCCTCGCGCGGCGCCAGCTGCTTGCCGGTCGCGACCTGCGCCAGCAGATCCTTGGCGTGGACGAAGCCCAGCACCTCGTCGATCACCTTCTCGCACAGCAGCAGCCGCGAATGCTCCGCGCCGAGGATCGTCGGCATCAAGTCGGCCGCATTCTCCTCGACGTCCAGCCATTCGATGTCCGGCCGCGGCGTCATGATGGTCCGCACCGAATGGTCGGCGAGGTGCAGGACGCCTTCGATCATGTGGCGTTCCTGCGGCGCGAAGACGCCAGTCTCGGCGCCCTCGGCGATCATGACCTTGATCTCTTCCTCGGTGATCTTGTGCTCCTCCGCCGGGCGCACGCGCAGCAGGCGCAGCAGCCCCTCGGTCGAGACCCGCAGGGCGACCACCACGGGGGTGCCGATCTTCGCCAGCACCACCATCGGCAGGCTGACCCGTGTCGCGATCGCTTCGGCATGGCTCATGGCGATGCGCTTGGGCACCAGCTCGCCGACCACCAGCGACAAGTAAGTGATCACCGCGACCACCAGGCTGACCGCGATCGGGTAGGCGTACTCCCCCACCAACGGCCATTCCCGGATCGCGGCGGCAACGGGTACCGACAGGGTGGCACCGCTATAAGCGCCGGCGACGATCCCGACCAGAGTGATGCCGATCTGCACCGTCGCCAGGAACTGGGTCGGCTCCTCCGCCAGGCGCAGGGCGCGCCGCGCGCCGCGATGCCCGCGATCCGCCAGGGGCTTCAGCCGCGCCCGCCGCGACGAAACGATCGCGAGTTCCGACATGGCGAAAAACCCGTTCAACAGGACCAGGAACAGGACGATGGCGATCTCAAGCAGCAGCGAGGACGCCGGCAATTGCTCAGTCATGGCAAAGCAGTATCACCTTGATGGGATTCGTTCAGATGAAATGGTTCGCAAGCGGGGTTGCGGCAAGAAAACTCTTGTCAGCTTCCCGTCAGAAAAGCTAGTTGGAGGGTTAGGGGCTGAATTCGTTCGAAAATTTCCGGCCTAGGCCGGGATTTGTTCGCAGCGCGGGCAGCGTTGATCTGGGGGAAGGGATGTCGAACGGCAATCCGCTGAAGCGGAAATTGCGGGTTGGCCAGGCTTGCTTCGGCGCCTGGATGCTCAGCACGTCCGCCGACATGGCGGAGATCCTGGGCTATGCCGGGATGGATTTCCTGCTGCTCGACCACGAGCACGGGCAGGGCAGCATCGACGATGCCATCGGCCAGCTGCGGGCGATCAAAGGCACGGACTGCGTCGGCGTGCTCAGGGTGCCGAGCAACGACCACATCTACATCAAGCGCGTGCTGGATGCCGGGGTCGGCGGCATCATGGTGCCCAACGTCAACGATGCGGAGCAGGCGCGCCATGTGGTGGAGGCGTGCAAGTACGCCCCCGCCGGCATCCGCGGCGCCTTCGGCGGCATGCGGGCGATGAACTACGGCTTCAATCCCGGCTATTACGAGAACAGCTTCGAGGATCTGCTGGTCGCGGTTCAGGTGGAGAATGCCAAGGCGATCGACCACATCGCGGAGATCGCGGCGGTCGACGGGATCGACGTGATCTTCATCGGCCCGCGCGATCTGTCCGCGACCCTGGGCAAGCTCAATCAGTTCGACGATCCCGTGGTGCGCGGCCAGATCGACCGCGCCGCCGCCGCCATCCTCGCCGGCGGCAAGCTGCTGGGCAGCACTGCCAGTTCCGGCAAGGTCGCGAAGGACATGGTCGCGCGCGGCTACCGCTTCATCATTCCCGGCAGCGACGCGACCCTTCTCGGCCTCGGCGTTCGGACAATGCTGGCCGACGCGAAGGGGTAGGGCGGCCTTTCTCCCGACCACACACGTCTTCCGACTACCCTGGGCTCGACCCTGCGAGGCCGCGCCGAAAAGCGCCACCTTCGGGTTCGCCCTCGGTTCACTCAGCGGCGGGCATCCGCGGCGTCAGGCCGGCCGCCGACGAAGTCGGCATACACCGACGGGGCCGAGGTGCCGCATCGGCCTGCGCGGCCTTCCTGGCGGGATGCCCCACCACCGGCGAACAGAACCGCTGCTATCTGGGGAAATACCGCCCTGGCGCATATTTCCTCACCCCGGCGTGTGGGTAAGACTTGACCCAGCCCGAGTCCTCAGGGACGAATCGAGTCCATGCTGTCGGTCCGCCATCTGGTGTTCGACTATCCGGGGCATCGCGCGCTCGACGATGTCTCGTTTTCCATCGAACCCAAGTCCATCACGGCGCTGGTCGGTCCGAACGGCGCCGGCAAATCCACCTTGCTGCGCTGCTGCGCGGCCCTCGACCGGCCGTTCGCGGGCGAAGTGCTGCTGGACGGGCTCAACATCCACGACGCGCCGCGCAAGGCGCATCAGCGCATGGGCTTCCTGCCCGATTTCTACGGGCTCTATGACGAGCTGACGGTGCGGCAATGCCTCACTTACCGGGCGGCGGCGCTGGGCGTGCCGCGCGGCGAACGGGCGGCCCGCGTGCATCTGGCGGCCGAGCGCATGGAGATCCTGGACCGGCTGGGCGACAAGGCGGGCGCTTTGTCACGCGGCCTGCGCCAGCGCCTCGCCATCGCCCAGGCCATCATCCACGAGCCGGCCCTGCTGCTGCTGGACGAGCCGGCGGCCGGCCTCGATCCGGAGGCGCGCCTCGGCCTCTCCGCCGTTCTCCGGGCGCTGCGCGACAAGGGCATGACCATCATCGTCTCCTCCCACATCCTGGCGGAGCTCGAGGACTACTCCACCCACATGCTGGTGATCCGCGAGGGGCGCATCCTGCATCACCGCGCGCTCGATCCTTTGTCCAAGCAGCGCGTGCGCATCAGGGTGGAGGTCGCGGGCGGCGAGCACCGGCTGGTCGACGTGCTGAGCCACGAAGGCGGCGTCACCGAGATCACGCTCATGGGCTCGACCTGCCTGTTCGAATATCCGGCCAGCGCGGTTTCGCGCCACACGTTGCTGAAGCATCTGATGGCGGCCGACCTGCACGTGATCGAGTTCGCGATCGACGAGCAAGGGCTGCAAGAGGCCTATCTCGAGCAGGTGCGCGCGGCCGAGGCGGCGCGCTCGCTGCCCAAGATCGGACGAGGGCGCTAGGCCATGTGGTTCAGCCCCGAACTGCAGCGCAACCTCTGGCTCCAGTTGAGCTGGGGCCGCGTGCTGGCCGCGCCGCTGCTGCTCGGCATCCTGGTCGCGGCGCTGCTGCAATCGATGCAGCCGCCGCCGGGCCACGTGGCGGAGTACGCGCGCTGGGGCTTCGTGCTGCTGCTCGCCTTCTGGAGCACGCGGCGGGTGGCGGATTCGCTGGCCGAGGAGGTCGGCGGCGGCACCTGGGAAAGCCAGCGCATGTCCGGCATGTCCGCCTGGTCGATGGTGTGGGGCAAGCTGATCGGCGGCGCGATCTTCCCCTGGTATTGCGCGCTGATCTGTCTCGGTGTGATGGTGTGGTTCGGGCTGAAGGCGTCGCCGGTCGAAATGCGCGTGCCGGTCTGGCAGCAGGTCGCGACGCTGCTGCTCGGTGCGGTGATGGGGCAGGCGACATCCCTGGTGGTCGCGCTGCTGCTGCTGCGCAAGGTCCAGTTCCGCCGCCGTCTCACCGTGACGCTGGCGCAGATCGCCGGGTTGCTGGCGTTCGCGCTGGTGGTGGGATGGGATTATTCCGCCAATCCCTGGGCCGCCGGCGTCGGTACCATCCACTGGTATCTCCGCGATTACGATGCCTACCAGTTCTACCTGGCTACGGTTGTCGTTTTCACCGCCTGGGCGCTGCTCGCCGGCTGGCGGCTGATGCGCGCGGAACTGCTTTACGTCAACCGGCCGTGGCTGTGGACCCTTTTCACCTTGTTCGGCATGGTCTACGCCGCCGGCTTCGTCTACTGGCAAGTCGAGGCGCTGGCATCCTGCTTCGCGATCGCCTGCGCTACCGCGCTGGTGCTGACCTACGCCGCGTTCTTTGCCGAAGCGAAGGACCCGGTGCGGTATCGCTGGGGTCTGGCGCGCTTCAAGGCGATGCAATGGTGGCGCGCGCTGGAATTCATGCCCTGGTGGCTGATCTCATACGTGGCCGCGGTGATCGCGGGCGGCGGCACGCTCTGGGTGATCGCGACCGGCGATCAGCTGGTCCAGCACACTTTCTTCTGGTCCGAGTTGCTGCGTGGCGTCAATTGGCTGGCGCTGGACACCGCCATCTATCTGGTCGCGGGGCTGCTGCTGTTCGTCCTGCGCGACATGCTGTTCCTGCTGTGGCTGAATTTCGGCAAGGTGCGCGGCCGCGCCGACCTCGCCGGCCTGATCGTGCTCGCCATTGCCTATTGGCCGTTGCCGTTCCTGCTGACCGGCGCCGGCCTCACGCAGTTCCTGCCGGCGGTCTGGCCATTCACCGTCGTCAGTCTGACTGCGATCGCCTGGCCGGCGGCGGAAGTCGTCGCGATGGCCGCGCTGCTGTTCCTGCGCTGGCGCCAGGCGACCCGCATCGAGATCGTCGCAGACCGCGAAGAGCCCTCGATCGGCGATCAGTAGGCAAGTAACCGCCTAACGGCGCTCAGATGACATCAGATGGCGAAAT
>DASYRS010000124.1:0-2411 GCA_036004205.1 Dongiaceae bacterium | reverse complement strand
CGGCGCTGCTCTTGTCTTTCGAAGGTCCGGCCTAGAAGCTGGGCATCACCAGCTGGCCTTCCAGTTCCGGGTACTTAGCGGTGATCTTGTCGTAGTCGCCGCTCTGCACCACCTTCTTGATGCCGTCGCTCAGCTTGTCGCGCAGGGCCGTGTCGTCCTTGCGCACGCCGCCGCCGACGCCATAGCCCAGCAGCGGATCCTGCGGGCAGATGGCCTTTTCCTCGAAGTCGGGGTTGGCGGCCAGGAACGGCGCCAGCGAGGTGCGGCCTTCCTGCACGTAGTCGATTCGGCCGGCCTTGAGGTCGGCCAACGCGTTGTCGAGCGTGTCATAGAGCTTCACTTCCGCCGCGCTGCCGAAATACTTCTGCACGTAGTCGGCATGGATGGTCGCCGTCTGCACGCCGAAGATCTTGCCCTTCACGCTGTCGGCGCTGCCGAAGTCGATCTTGGTGTCGTCCGACTTGGCGCCGATCTCGACCGTCGGAGCGTCATAGTAGAACTGGGTGAAGTCGATGACCTCCTTGCGCTTGTCGGTGATGGTCATCGACGACCAGATCACGTCGATCTTCTTTTCCTGCAGCGCGGGGATGATGCCGTCCCACGCGACTTCGACCAGCTGGCAGTCCAGCCCTTCCTCTTTGCAGACCGCCTTGTAGAGGTCGATCTCCCAGCCGACCCAGGTGCCGCTGGCGTCCTTCGACGAATAAGGCGGATAGGGTTCCGCCGCGACACCGATCTTCACCGTATCTGCTGCTTGGGCCGTCATCGCCGCGAACGCAAGCGCCGCGCCGGCGATAACACCACCGATGAGCTTCTTCATGTTCCTCGAGTCCCTTGATGTGAATGGCCGATCCGGCCTTAAGCCTCCCGGGCCGATCTTGTTGGTTGGCCAATCAGGAAGGCCCGCCCCGATCAGCTCGGCCAAAACCCTAGCATAAGAAAAATGACGCTGGGTAGCGGGATTCACGAGCCGTACGCCGCAAATTCCTGTGATGTTCCCGAATTGTCCAGCCGGTCGCGCGGCGACCATGTCCCGATCGATCCCGGGTCAAGCCTGGGGCAACCGGGCCGGTCAGGCCAATGATTCAGGCTTGACCCAGGAAGCCCGCCAGGCGGTCCATCGCCTCGCCCAGGCGCTCTTCGCCCTGGGCGTAGCACAGGCGCAGATACTGCTCGCCGCCGGCGCCAAAGGCGGTACCCGGCGCCAGGCCGATGCGCGCCTCGCGCACCAGCCGTTTGCAGAACTCGACGGGATCGTCCATCTCCTCGACCTTCAGCATCAGGTAGAAGGAGGCGTCGGCCGGGATCACGGAAACCCGGTTCATGGCATTCAGCCGCGCCAGCACCAGGTCGCGGCCACGCTTGCAGCGATCCACCATCCATTTGACCCAGGGCTCGCCCTCGCGGATGGCTGCGATGCAGCCGGCCTGTAGGAAGCTTTGCCCGCCCGACGTGTTGAACTCGATCAGCCGGTCCAACTGGTCGGTCAGGCCCTGGGGCAGGATGATCCAGCCCACCCGCCAGCCGGTCATCGCCCAGGTCTTGGAGAAGCTGTTGACCACGAACAGGGGATCGTCGGGCTGCGCGATCTCGAGGAAAGAGGGTGCGACCCGGCGGTTATAGATGAGGCGGTTATAGACCTCGTCGGCGATCAGGGCGATGCCGCGCGCCCGCGCGAAATCCAGGATGGCGCGGCGCTGATCCTCCGGCATAACCCAGCCGGTCGGATTACCGGGCGAGGCGACATAAAGCGCGCGGGTGCGCTCGTCACAGGCATCGAACAGGCGCTGAAGATCGAGCTCCCAGCCGTGATCGGTGCCGGTCATCGGCACGTGGCGCGCGATGCCGCCCTGGATCTGGATGGCGGCGAAGATGTTGGGCCAGACCGGCGTCACGCAGACGATGTTGTCGCCGGCGGAGACCAGGGTCTGCACGATCAGCATCATGGCGTTCATGCCGCTGCTGGTGACCGCGATGCGGGAATCGGCGATCGCGACGCCATAGAGGTCGCGGTGATAGTCGGCCAGGGCCGTGCGCAGCTCCGGGATGCCGCGCTTGTGGGTATAGAAGGTATCGCCCGCCGCCATGGCGCGCGCCGCGGCATCGCAGATGAAGCGCGGCGTCGGCAGGTCGCCCTGCCCCACCCACATGCCGATCACATCGGGGATGTCGAAGCCCATGCGCCAGACTTCGACGATCTTCGATTCTTCCAGGTCCGCGATATCGGGCCGGATGTTCAGGCTCATTCAAGACCTCATTCAGCGGGTGCCGGCGCGGGGCGTGGCACGCGGCGCAATGCGAACACGTTGCCGATCAGGATCAGGGCGACGCCGAGGATCGCCTCCGGCTGCGGACGGTAATTCTCGAACCACGCGCTCAAGGCCAGCGCCAGGATCGGAAACAGCACCGAG
>DASYRS010000123.1:0-1808 GCA_036004205.1 Dongiaceae bacterium | reverse complement strand
GCCGTGCAACTGACCGAGCTGCAAGGCGAACTGGGCCGGCTGGCCGAGCAGACGCGCGATGCCCTCGCCAACGTCTCGCGCGCGGTCGAGGAAACCAACGGCCGCCTGCACGTCGCCTTTTCCCGCACCGCCGCCGAAGTCGACACGATGGCGGAGAACAACCGCGTGCTGCGCGAGGTGCTGAACGGCATCCGGACCGCTTCGGAGCGGGCGCGCGCCAAGGATGAATGGGTGCGCGCGCTCCTGATGCGCGCGGTCGCCGCCTGGAGCGCCGGCAATCCAGGCGCCGCCTTCGCCGAGCTGCTGCGGGCCGAGGCGGTCAAATCCGATCCCGGCTACGACCGTCTGGCGGAGGTGAAGCAGCGGGCCAAGCTGCGCGTCGCGATCGAGCCCGATTTCAAAGGGCTGTCCTTTCAGGGGCCGGGTGGGCGCTTCACCGGCCTCGACGTCGAATATGCCGAAGCCTTCGGCAAGTGGCTGGGCGTGGCGGTGGAATTCGTCCCGCATCCCTGGGACCTGTGCGTCGAATTGCTCCATGCCGGGCGCCAGCGCGGCGACCCCGAAAGCGACGTGGTGTGGAGCGCGCTGCCGCCCAACGCCCGTTGGCTCGGCGTCGCCTATTCGGAGCCGTATACCTATCTGCGCTATGTGCTCGCGCGCCGCGTCGGCGATGCGCGTATTGGCGGCATCGGCGATCTCGGCGGCAAGGTGCTGGGCTGCATCAACGACCCGGCGGCGTTCGCGACGCTGGAGGCCGCCGGCCTGCGCTGGGCCGCCAACATGGACAAGCCCGGCGGCAAGGTGAGGCTTGCCAACCTCATCGCCTATACCGACCAGAGCCGCATCCACGATTGCCTGGCGGAGAAGGCGGTGGATGCCTTCGCGGTCGACAAGCCGATCTATTACTGGGCCTGCACCGGCGCCGATTCCCCCTGGGCCGGCAAGATCGAATGCCTGCCGGTCGATTTGGCGCCCGACCCCTGGTACTACGCCGTCGGCGTGGCGGACGACCCTTCGAGCCACGGCCTCCTGCAGGCGATCAACCAGTTCATCGCCTGGTTCAAGACCCGGCCCGAGCGGGCGGAGATCGAGAAACGCTGGCAGGGCGAGATCGTCGCCGGCCGCATGACCTATCGCGACGAGCCCGGCAACCTGAAGGGCGAGGCGGAACTGGCGAAGGGCCCGGAAGCCTAGAGTTTCCAAGCCGTCCGCAGGCGGGCCAGAAATGTCAGGGTGATCCCAAGACCGCGCCGTCTCTTCGGCGTGAAGAAATCCCGCATCGCCATGGCGCGCTGCGCATGGGCTTTCCCGCGGTAGAAATCATAGTCGATTGCGCCGTCCGGGAGACGGCGGATTTGCGGCCACTGGTCCACGGTTTCTCTCCATATCGCCGGACGTTGGCCTGCGCCGCACCGCCGGCAGACATCCAGTCCACACGCCAGTCAAACAGAGACCCGAAGATACCCAAGGGGTCTCAAAGCCCAGTCAAGCAACGGTCAAAGACTCGACAGTTCCGCCGGCCGAGCGCTGGCGCCCGGCATTCCGGGCGCCCGGCCCGGCGGCGCGGCCCTCCGGCAGCCTGAATCACTGTTTATCCTGACAGTAACTGTCAGGATGTCGCAAATCGCCGCTGGCGTTCGCCCGCCTCCTGCGCAATTCTGTCAGCATGTCCAAGTCCGAACGATTGCTGGCCCTGCTGCAGGCCCTGCGTGCGTATCGCCGGCCGGTCAGCGCGGAGCGGCTGGCCGACGAACTCAGCGTTTCGATCCGTACCATCTATCGCGACGTGGTCTCGCTGAACGCCCAGG
>DASYRS010000122.1:0-4383 GCA_036004205.1 Dongiaceae bacterium | reverse complement strand
CTGAGGATGCGGGCATTACCGTGCTGGTCGGACGATCCCCGCCTTCGGTGCGTTGGGAGAACGGGAAACTCACCGGCTATTGGGTGGAACTCTCGCGCCTGGTCGGAGCGCAAGCTCAGGTTCCAATCCTGAACATCGATTCCGTGCCTTATGTGCGCGCATTGCGCGAGGTCGCGGCGGGGAAGAACTTGTGTCATCCCTTTGTGGCGCGGACGGCTGAGCGCGAACCGCACTATCGCTGGATCGCGCCTACCAGGCGGATCATCATCAGCGTTTTTGTCGTCGCTGGCACGGCGGATGCACCGAAATCGATCGATGCCTTGAAGCATCGCGAGGTCGCTGTCCAGCGCGAAACCTTCGGCGACGCGACCTTGAGCGAACTGGGCATCGCGGCCACCCGAGTGACCGACACGAACCAGCTGGCGGTGCTGCTGTCGCATGATCGCGTGTCCGCCTTTGTCGCGGAATATGCGTCGGGAATTGCCGCCGCGAAGGAGGCCGGCATCGCGGTTGATGAGCCCATGCAGGTGTCGGAAACGCTGGGATTCTTCGTCTGCTCGCCATCGCTCGATCCGGCAGTCGCCGACCGCTTGGCGCAGGCAATTGGGGCGATCTTTGCCGAGGGCCTGGACCGTCCGCTGGCTGCCGCGGATGGCGAAGGCGATGCCTATGAGCGGGTGCGCCCGCCCGCTCCATAGGAATGTCGAGGCGCGGTCCTGCGCGCTTAGCATTGGGTTAACCCCAACGGCCGCATTGTTAGCTAGACTGCACATCTGTGCGAAGGGACGCCGTGGGAATGGTGAGGTCGAGGCCGATTTCGGCTCTGGCGCTGGTCTTGGCGCTCGGCATGCTGGCGCAAGCGCGCGGCAGCGAGGCCGACGACAGCATCGAAATGCTGGTGGGCCGCACGCCGCCCAATGTCCGCTGGGAGAATGGCAGGCTGACCGGTTATTGGGTCGAGCTGTCCAGGCTTGCCGCGCAGAAAGCCAACGTCCAGATCACGGAATTCCTGAACCTGCCCTATCAGCGCTCGCTGCAGGAACTCACCGCCGCGTCACACGCGTGCCATCCCTTCGTCCCGCGCACGCCCAAGAACGAGGCCTCCTACCGTTGGGTCGCACCGACACGCCGAATCGTCACGACTGTGTTCGTCACCGCGGATCTGCCGAACCCACCCCGGACTCTCGAACAACTGAGGCAGCATGAGATCGCGGTCCAGCGCGGCACGCTCGGCGATCATGCCCTGGAAGAAATGGGTGTTCCGGCGACTCGCGTCACGGACACCAGCCGCCTCGCCATCCTGCTGGCGCATCATCGCGTCTCGGTCTTCGTCGCGGAATACGCGTCCGGCTTCGCCTCGGCGAAGGAGGCAGCGGTGCTGGTGAAGGAGGCGATGCCGCTGGCCGACACAGTCGGCTATTTTGTTTGCTCTCCCCGTATCGATGCCGCGATCGCCGATCGCCTGGCCACCGCCATCAACGGCATCTTCGCAGCGGGGGTCGATCGGCCCTTGGCGGCGGCCGACGGCATGGACGCCGCCACGTACGATCGGGTACGTCCGCCTTCAGTGCCCGCCGCGCTCGGCCAGCCGACGCAATAGGGCTGGATTTCGCCGCGCGGACCGGGCAGCGTCTGGCCCGATGGACTGGCAGGATCAAGGTTTCGTATTGGCGGCGCGGCGGCATGGCGAGAGCGATGCCATCCTCACCGTCCTGACGCGCGAGCATGGGCGTCATCTCGGCATCGTCAAGGGCGGGACCGGCCGGCGCCAGCGCGCGGTCCTGGAGATCGGCAATGCCGTCACCGCCCACTGGCACGCGCGGCTCAGCGAGCATCTCGGACGCTTTCAGGTGGAATTGGGTGCTCCACACGCAGCCCTGTGCATGGCCGATCCGGCGCGGCTTGCGGCCTTGACCGCGGCCTGCGCGACGCTGGACGCGGCGCTGCCGGAGCGCGAGCCGCATGAGGATGTGTTCGACGATTTCGCCGCCCTCACCGAACAGGTGTCGCGCAAGGCGGTGGACTGGCCGACCCAGTTCGTCAGGTGGGAGGCGCGACTTCTGTCCTCGCTCGGGTTCGGCCTCGACCTCTCGCAATGCGCGGTGACGGGCGAGACCGAAGGCCTGGCCTATGTCTCGCCCAAGACCGGCCGCGCGGTGACGGCGGAGGCGGGCAAGCTGCACAAGGACCGGCTGCTGCCGCTGCCCGCGTTCTTGACCGAGTCACAAAATCGACCCGGCCGTGACGAGCTGATCGCCGGCTTTCGCTTGACGGGATACTTCCTGGACCGGCATGTCTTTGCCCACGCGCCGAAACCGGGGGCGGCGGAAGCGCGCGCGCGATTGATCGAACGATTGACGGCGAAATAACTGGCCGCAAGACGATGGGGTGACAGGTGGGGAAGAAGGTTCTGGTGATCGGCGCCGGCATCGTCGGCTGCTCGGCGGCGCTCTGGCTGCAGCGCGATGGGCACCAAGTCACGATTGTCGACAAGAAGGGCCCCGGCGAGGGCGCGTCCTTTGGCAATGCCAGCGTCATCGCGACCGAATCCTGCATTCCGGTGGCAACGCCGGGCATCCTGTGGGACGTGCCGAAATACCTTGCCGATCCGCTGAGGCCGCTCGCCATCCGCTGGTCCTACCTGCCGAAGCTGGCGCCCTGGCTGTGGCGCTTCCTGCGATCGAGCGGCGAGGCCAAGGTCGAGGAGATTTCCATCGCGCTCCGCTCGCTGCTGGTCGAAGCGCTGGCGGCGCATAAGGAACTGGCAGCGGCGGCAGGCGTCCGCGACATCATCCAGGACACCGGCTGGCTCGGCATCTTCGAAAGCGAGGCCAAGTTCCAGTCCGCTCAATGGGACCTGGAATTGCAGAAGCGCCGCGGCATCAAGTTCGAGATCTTGAAGGCCGAGGAGATCAGGCAGCTCGAGCCAAGCCTGCAGCCGATCTACAAGCACGCGGTCTATTACCCGGAGAATTCCTACGTCCTCGACAACTTCCGCCTGGTGCGCACGCTGGCGGAGGATGCGACGCGGAACGGCGGGCGGGTCGTGCAGGACGAGATCCAGGATTTCGAGATCGGCGCGCGTGGCCCGCAGGCCGCCCTCGGCAAGAACGGCCGCTATGATTTCGACGCGGTCGTGATCACGGCCGGCGCGTGGTCGCGGGTGCTCTCCGCCAGGCTCGGCGAGCGCGTGCCGCTGGAGACCGAGCGCGGCTATCACGTGACCTTGCCGCACGCCAGGAAGCCGCGCATGCCGCTTTATTCCGGCGATCATTCCTTCGCAGTCACGCCGCTGGATATCGGCCTGCGCTTCGCCGGGACGGTGGAGCTGGGCGGCCTGGAGCTGCCGCCCAATCCCGGGCGCAACGAGGTGCTGCTGAAGCACGGAAGGCGCATGTTCGGCGAGCTCGATGAACGCGACCGCAGCGACTGGATGGGCTTCCGCCCCTCGATGCCGGATTCCAAGCCGGTGATCGACCGCGGCCGCCGGTTCAAGAACACCTTCTTCGCATTCGGGCATGGGCATATCGGGCTGACTTTGGGGCCGATCACCGGCAAGCTGATCGCGGACTTGGTGAATGAACGGAAGCCGGGGATCGATCTCAAGCCGTTCGCGGTGGATCGGTTCTGAAGCCGTCCTCTAGTTTGCCCGTCGTCCCGAGGCCAAGCCTTGCCATGACGGATGAGAGGCGGATTTGCCACGGTTCTTGACGGCACGCCTCTCGCTCCTACATTGATCCTCAAAATCCCGACTCGGAAGTAGTATGGCCAAACCCGCTGCACCCGTTCCGCCGCCTGAGGGCGAGATTCGCATCGCCAACCTCGCGGATGCGCTGGGCGAGCGTTATCTCTCCTATGCCCTTTCCACCATCATGGCGCGGTCGCTGCCGGATGTGCGCGACGGGCTGAAGCCCGTCCACCGGCGCCTGCTCTATGCCATGCGGCAGTTGAAGCTGGAGCCGGGCAGCGGGTTTAAGAAATCGGCGCGCGTGGTCGGCGATACGATGGGCCAGTTCCATCCCCACGGCGACCAGTCGATCTACGATGCCATGGTGCGCATGGCGCAGGAATTCGCGCAGCGCTATCCGCTGGTCGACGGCCAGGGCAATTTCGGCAATATCGACGGCGATAACGCTGCCGCCATGCGCTACACCGAAAGCCGCATGACCGAGGCTGCCAGCGCCTTGCTGGGCGGGCTGGACGAGGATGCGGTGGATTTCCGCACCACCTATGACGGCGAGAACAGCGAGCCGCTGGTGCTGCCCGCCGCGTTCCCCAACCTGCTGGCGAACGGCGCGCAGGGCATCGCGGTCGGCATGGCGACCAGCATCCCGCCGCACAATTTCGGCGAGATCATCGATGCGTGCATCGAGCAGATCAAGG
>DASYRS010000121.1:0-9781 GCA_036004205.1 Dongiaceae bacterium | reverse complement strand
CCATCCGCCTGACCATGGCGCAGGCTGTGGTGCGCTACCTGGCCGCTCAGCGCAGCGTGCGCGACGGCGAGGAGGTGCCGTTGTTCGCCGGCGTGTGGGCGATCTTCGGGCATGGCAATGTCGCCGGCATCGGCGAGGCGCTGTATCACGCGCAGGATACGCTGCCGACCTACCGCGCGCACAACGAGCAGGCGATGGCGCATGCGGCGATCGCTTTCGCCAAGGCGGCGCGGCGGCGGCAGATGATGGCCTGCACCACCTCGATCGGCCCCGGCGCCACCAACATGGTGACGGCGGCGGCACTGGCGCATGTCAACCGGCTGCCGGTGCTGCTGCTGCCGGGCGATGTCTTCGCCAACCGCCGGCCCGATCCGGTCTTGCAGCAGGTCGAGGATTTCGGCGACGGCACCGTTTCCGCGAACGATTGCTTCCGGCCGGTGTCGCGCTATTTCGACCGCGTCCTGCGGCCGGAACAGATCCTGACCGCCCTGCCCCGCGCGCTGTCGGTGCTGACCGATCCGGCGGAATGCGGGCCGGTGACGCTCGGCATGTGCCAGGACGTGCAGACCGAGGCCTACGATTATCCCGAGGCGTTCTTCGAGCCGCATGTGTGGGGCCAGCGGCGGATCGAGGCGGATCGCGACGAGCTGGCCCACGCCGTCTCGCATCTGAAGCGGGCCAAGAAGCCGTTCATCGTCTCGGGCGGCGGCGTGCTGTTCTCCGAAGCGGAAAAGGCGCTGGCCGATTTCGCGGACAAGCGCGGCATCCCGGTCGCCGAGACCCAGGCCGGCAAGTCGGCGCTCTCGATCCAGCACAAGCAGAACATGGGCTCGATCGGCGTGACCGGCAGCAGCGCGGCCAACGCGCTGGCGCAGGATGCCGACCTGGTGCTCGCCATCGGCACAAGGCTGCAGGATTTCACCACCGGCTCGCGCGCCTTGTTCCGCAATCCGGAGCGCAAGATCATCAATCTCAATACCCAGGTGTTCGATGCCGGCAAGCATGGCGGC
This sequence comes from Dongiaceae bacterium, assembly GCA_036004205.1. Taxonomy (GTDB): domain Bacteria; phylum Pseudomonadota; class Alphaproteobacteria; order Dongiales; family Dongiaceae; genus Dongia_A. Next base: position 8,771 of record DASYRS010000121.1, on the reverse strand, counting down.
ATTCCGCTGGTGACCGACGCGCGCGCCGGCATCGCCGCGCTGGACAAGGCGCTGGGCGACTGGTCCGCTCCCGGCGCCTGGCAGAAGCAGGCGGCATCGGTGCGCAAGACCTGGGCTGCGGAACATGCGGCGGCGACGGCGGCGCCCAATCGCGGCCTGCCCTCCGACGGCCAGGTGATCGGCGCCGTGCAGCGCGCGGGCAAGCCCAGCGACATCGTGGTCTGCGCCTCGGGCGGGCTGCCGGGCGAGCTGCACAAGCTGTGGCAATCCGGCGCACCGGGTGGCTATCACCTGGAATACGGCTTCTCCTGCATGGGATATGAGATCGCCGGCGGCCTCGGCGTGAAGATGGCAAAGCCGGATTGCGACGTGGTCGTGATGGTCGGCGACGGTTCCTACTTGATGATGAATTCGGAGATCGCCACATCGGTGATGATGGGGCAGAAGCTGATCATCGTGCTGCTGGACAATCGCGGCTTCGGCTGCATCAACCGTTTGCAGCGCGCGACCGGCGGCGAGAGCTTCAACAACCTGCTGCAGCACGCCAGGCACGAAACGCTGCCGGAGATCGATTTCGCCGCCCACGCCAAGAGCATGGGCGCCAAGGCGGAGAAGGTCGCAAGCACGGCGGAGCTGGAAGCGGCGATGGGGCGGGCGCGCAAATCCGACCGCACGGCCGTCATCGTCATCGAGACCGACCCCTACAAGACCACCGAGGCCGGCGGCTTCTGGTGGGACGTGGCGGTTCCGGAAGTATCGCAGCGGCCGAAGGTGCGCGCGGCCCGCAAGGCCTACGAAAAGTCCACCACATTGCAACGCGTTGGAGATTGAGCAAGACATGAGCGTTCGTTTCGGCGTCAACCCGATTGGCTGGTCCAATGACGATCTGCGCGAGCTGGGCGGCAAGACCCCGCTCGAGACCTGCCTCAAGGAGGCCAAGGAGGCCGGCTACGAAGGCATCGAGCTGGGCCACAAATTCCCGCGCGAGGCCAAGGCGCTGAAAGCGGTGCTCGGCACGGCCGGGCTCGACCTGGTGTCGGGCTGGTATTCCTGCGAGCTGCTGCTGCGCGATGCCAAGGAAGAGATGAAGCATCTGCGCGCGCATCTCGACCTTTTGAAGGCACTCGGCTCCAACATCCTGATTTTCGCCGAGACCTCGAACGCGATCCATGGCGACCGCTCGAAGCCGCTCAGCAAGCGGCCGAAGCTGAAGGCCGCCGATTGGCGCGAGTTCGGCCAGCGCGTGACCGAAGTGGCGGAGGCGGTGGCAAAGGAAGGTGTCGCCCTCGCCTATCACCACCACATGGGAACGGTGGTGCAGAGCGGCGAGGATATCGATGCCTTCATGGAATCGACCGGGCCAGCGGTGAAGCTGTTGATCGATACCGGGCACGCGACCTTCGGCGGCGCCGATCCGGTCAGGGTCGCGCAAAATTACCGCACGCGCATCGCGCACGTGCATTGCAAGGATGTGCGCAAGGAAGTGCTGGCGACGGCGCGAGCGAAGGATTGGAGCTTCCTCGATGCCGTCGTCGAGGGCTGCTTCACGGTGCCTGGCGACGGGATGGTGAATTTCCCGGCGGTGCTGAAGGCGCTGCCCGGCTATTCCGGCTGGCTGGTGGTTGAGGCCGAGCAGGATCCGGAGAAGGCCAATCCGCTGAAATACGCCAGGCTCGGCTGCGCCAACTTGCGGCGCTACGCCAAAGACGCCAAGCTGGCGTGAAGGAGAGCTCCGATGGCGAACCTGCTGGTCAAAGGGAAGAAGCCGAACGCGGATGGCTTGGCGCTATCGGTGACGCCGGAAAGCGCCGGCTGGAAGTATGTCGGTTTCCAGGTCTATCGCCGCACGGCCGGGCAGGAGCTCGATTGGAAGATCGCCGGCAAGGAAAGCTGCCTGGTGTTGCTCAGCGGCAGGGCGACGGCGACCATCGACGGCAAGAACCCGGTCGAGATCGGCGGGCGCAAGAATGTATTCGAGGGGCCGGGCTGGTCGGTCTATCTGCCGGCCGAGGCGCGCTGCGTTCTGAAGGCGACGACCGATATCGAGGTCGGCATCTGCACCGCGCCCGGGGGCAAGAAATTTCCAGCACGCATCATCCCGCCGGAGGAAGTCGGGTTCGAGGAGCGCGGCAAGGGCACGAACAGGCGCCTGGTCTACAACATCCTGCCCGATACCGCGGCGGCGGAGAGCCTGCTGGTGGTGGAAGTGGTGACACCGGGCGGAAACTGGTCGTCCTATCCGCCGCACAAGCACGACCGCGACGCGCTGCCGGAGGAGAGCTTCCTGGAGGAGACCTACTATCACCGCCTCAATCCGCCGCAGGGCTTTGCGTTCCAGCGGGTCTATACCGACGACCGCTCGATCGACGAGACCATGGCGGTGGAGGACGGCGATTGCGTGATGGTCCCGCGCGGCTATCACCCGGTCGGCGCGCCGCACGGCTACGATCTCTATTACCTCAACGTGATGGCCGGCCCCAACCGGCGCTGGGTGTTCAAGAACGACCCGGCGCACGAGTGGATCGTGAAGAAATAAGCGCGCTGCCGAAACAGGCGCGCCCGTATCCCGTCCTATCCGCGTTCATGTGACATTCACGCGATTGCTTTTGGCCTGAGCCTTGGCGCCGCGCTATGCTGCGGCTGGACGCACGCGCGTTGGGGCGCGGCGCACTTCAACATAGAGGGCCGAAATGAAACTCAGCGATGGAGAAAAGCTGATCATTGCGATGCTCTGCGACATCCATAAGGCGGTGAATGCCAAGGGCATGGTTGATCCCGACCTGGTCAGCTCCGCGATTTCCACCGGGAATCTCAAGGAACTCAAATGGGAGATGCAGGGAGTTCTCGGCGACGACGATGACGAGGACAAACCGGCTGCCGAGGTGGACCAGATCCTGGACATGTGGTCCACGATCGAGCGTGCCTACAAGCGCCTGACCGCCGAGGAAAAGGAGCAGGTCGAGGCCGAAGCCGGGCCGCTGGGCAGAGGCGTCCGCTTCTCCGGCTTCGATGGCGACACGGAAAGCGAATACCGCGAGATCGCCCATTTCTTCATCGAGAAAGCGGGCCGATTCGAGAGATTTCAAGGCCGCAACCTGAACGCTCACATGCCATCGCTGAATGGCTACCGCCGGATGCTACGCATCTTCTCTCTGATGCGGCCATCGAACGGCGATACCCGGCTCGACGTCCGGCAGATCATCGAGCTGGCGAACGCAGAGAAGTATTCGGGATAAGGGGAGCTTGGCCCTAGACTGTCATCCCGGCCAAGCGCAGCGCGAGCTGGGAGCCATGCGATCCATCAGTGCCGCGGCAATGCCGCATAGGCCCCGGCTCAGACAGTAAAGAAGCCGCAGTCCGCGAGCGCCTATTTCCCCTTCTCGTTCCACTCGCCCAGCACGTCGACCATCGTCGGCACGTATTGCTCGCCGTGGCCGCTGTTGTTGGCCATGGCATAGGCCTGGTGGATCGCTTGGGCGACTGGGGCGGCGATGGGCAGGCCTTCGCACATGTGGGTGAAGTAGCGCACGTCCTTCGCCGCGTTGGCGATGGCGAAGCGGAGTTGGGTGTTGTCGCCTTCGATCGCATAGGCCGCAAGGCGCTGGAACATCACGCTGTTGGCGCCGCCGCCGCTGACCACGTCGCGCAGGGCCTTGAGGTCGATACCGCCCCTCTTGGCGGCCAGCAGCGCCTCGGCGGTCACCATGCCGTAGCCGAGGCTCAGCATGTTGTTGACCAGCTTCACCCGGTGCCCGGCGCTGACATCGCCGCAATGGACGATGAGGTCGGCGAAGCACTCGAGCACTGGGCGGATCTCCGCCAGGGTCGAAGGATCGCCGCCGGTCATCAGGCAGAGCTTGCCGGCTTCGGCCTCCTTCGGCGTCCGGCTCATCGGGATGTCGACGAAGCGCGCGCCCTTGCCCTTGATCGCGGCCGCGATCTTCAGCGTCGAATCCGGCATCGCAGTGGTGCAATCGGCCATCACCGCGCCCTGGCGCAGGCCGGGGAGGATGCCGTCCTCGCGGAACACGATGTCCTCGAGCTGGGTCGAATTGCCGACCACGGTGATGACCACATCGCTGGCCGCCGCCACGTCGCGCGGGCTTTTCAGCTCCTTGGCGCCCTTGGCGACCAGATCCTCGACCGGGCCGCGGTTGCGGTGCGCCAGGACAGAGAGCTGATAGCCCTTGGCCAAAATGTTCTTGCCGATGCCGTGGCCCATCAGGCCGACGCCGATCAAACCAATGCGCTCTGGCTTTGCCATATCAAATCCTCTCACTGAAACTCAGGCGGCGGTCCAGCCGCCGTCGATGACGAATTCCTGCCCGGTGACAAACGCAGATTCGTCCGACGCCAGGTACAGCGCCAGGGCAGCGATCTCCTCCGCCTTGCCCAGCCGGCCCATCGGCTGGCGCGCGATGAAGGCCTTGCGCGCCTCCTCGACGTCGCCGCGCGCGGCCATGCGCTGCTCCAGCGACGGCGTCTCCACCGTGCCCGGGCAGATCGCGTTGCAGCGGATGCCCTGGGTCACGAAATCGACCGCCACCGCCTTGGACAGGCCGATCAGGCCGGCCTTGGTCGTGCCGTAGATGAAGCGGTTCGGCACGCCGATGACCGAGGAGGCGATCGAGGCAATGGTGACGATATTGCCGCTCTTGCGCGCCAGCATGCCGGGCAGGAAGGCGCGGATCAGGCGGTAGGCGGCGCGCACATTGAGACTGGTGGAGAATTCGAAATCCTTCTCCTCGCAATCCAGGATCGTGCCGTGATGGACGAAGCCGGCGCAATTGACCAGCACGTCGATGGCGCCGATCTCCGCCGCCGCTGTGGCGATGGCGGCAGGGTCCAGCACGTCCAGCCGGCGCGCGGTCAGGTTCGGCGCCTTGAGCGCGCCGAGCGCTTCCATGTTGATGTCGGTGGCGACCACGGTCGCACCTTCGGCGGCGAACCGCTCCGCGATCGCGCGACCGATGCCCTGGGCCGCCGCCGTGATCAGGATCTTCTTGCCGCTCAAACGCCCGCTCATTCCTGCCCCTCTATGCTTCCCCGGCCAATAATCCACGCCTGGCGAGATTCGCCATCAGGGCCCCGGTGCCGAAAGTCCAGGGCGCCACGTCGCCGCAATGCTTTACCCGGTTGACCAACGCGCCCAGCGTCGGCGTTGCGATGGTCACGATATCGCCGACCTTGTGCGTGAAGCCGAGGCCCGGCGCGCCGCGATCCTTCACCGGCGCGAACATGGTGCCGCAGAACAGCATGAAGCCGTCGGGGTACTGGTGGTTCCGGCTCAAGGTCTGCGAGGCCAGGTCGGTGACGTCGCGGCTGATCGCGGCCATCGAGGAGCGGTCCTCGAGCACGAACTGGTCTGGGCCGTCGACCCGCACGGTGATGACCATGCTGCGCAGATCGTCGAGGGCGAAGGTATCGTCGAACAGGCGGACGAAGGGGCCGAGGGCACAGGACGCATTGTTGTCCTTGGCGCGGCCGAGCAGCAAGGCGCTGCGCCCCTCAAAATCCCGCAAATTCACATCGTTACCAAGCGTCGCTCCGACGATGGTTCCGATTGCGTTGACCGCCAGCACGACCTCCGGCTCCGGGTTGTTCCAGGTGGATTCCGGATGGATTCCGATATCCGCGCCGGTGCCGACACCCGACATCGGCTGCGACTTGGTGAACACCTCGGCATAGGGACCGATCCCGACCTCGAGATATTGCGACCACAGGCCGCGCTGGATCAGCGCCTGCTTCAGGCGCTCCGCCTCCGGCGAGCCGGGCTTCACGCGCGCGAGGTTGCCGCCGATCTCGTCATTGATGGAGGCGCGGATGCTCTCCGCTCCCTTCGGGTCGCCCTTGGCGCGCTCCTCGATCACCCGCTCCAGCATGCTGAGCACGAAGGTGACGCCGCAGGCTTTCAGCGATTGCAGATCGGCGGGCGCGAGCAGATGGGGCGTGTTCGCCGCGCGCCGGTCCGACGGCGAGTTGGCGAGGCATTCCTCGAGGCCACAGAGGCGCTTCGCGCCCCTGGCGGCCTGATGGGCTGCTTCGGTCGGATCGGCGCTGTTCAGCAGGGCGGAGAGTGTCGGGAACCGGACGGAGAGATCGTATAGCCCGTCGGCCTTGACCAACACGACGCTGGGGCCGCCGGGATTGCCGGGGACCCAGGCGCGACCGACCAGCGTTCCGGCGGTGCCGTCGTGCGGCAGCGTATCCTTGAGGGAGAGGGTAAGTTCCATGAGCTACATCGTCGCTCCGATTTGCCAGGGCGTGAATTCGTTGTCGCCGAAGCCGAGCTCTTCGCTTTTGGATTTCTCGCCGGACGCCACGCGCAGGATGAGGTCGAAAATGCGCTGGCCCATCTCGGGGACCGGCACGCTTTTGCTCAACACCTCGCCGCAATCGACGTCCATGTCCTCCGACATCTTCTGATACATGGCGGTGTTGGTGGCGAGCTTGATGCTGGGCACCGGCTTGAAGCCGAAGACCGAGCCGCGGCCGGTGGTGAAGCAGATGATGTTGCCGCCGCTCGCCACCTGCCCGGTCGCGGACACGGGGTCATAGCCCGGCGAATCCATGAACACGAAGCCCTTCGCGGAAATGGGCTCGGCATACTTATAGACATCGACGAGGTTCGTCGTGCCGCCCTTGGCCGCGGCGCCCAGCGATTTCTCGAGAATGGTGGTGAGGCCGCCATCCTTGTTGCCGGGAGACGGATTGTTGTTCATCTCGCCGCCGTTGCGGCTGGTGTAATCCTCCCACCACTTGATGCGCTCGAGCAGCTTCTCACCGACTTTCTGGCTGACCGCGCGCCGGGTCAGCAGATGCTCGGCACCATAGACTTCCGGCGTCTCCGAGAGGATCGCGGTGCCGCCATGGCGTACCAGCAGGTCCGCGGCGGCGCCGAGCGCCGGATTGGCGGTGATGCCGGAATAGCCGTCGGAGCCGCCGCATTGCAAAGCCAGCGACAGGTGTTCGGCGGAGACCGTCTCGCGCTTCGCCTGGTTGGCCTTGGGCAGCATCGCTTTGACGCGCTTCACGCCCTCTTCGATGGTGGCGCGGGTGCCGCCGGTGCTCTGGATGGTCATGTATTGGAAGGTGTCCGTCGCCTTGATGCCATAGGCTTCGAGCAGGAAGCGGATCTGAGCCGCCTCGCAGCCGAGGCCGATCAGCAGCACGCCGGCGAAATTCGGATGGCGCAGATAGCCCCACAGCACGCGCTGCAGGACGTCGAACCCCTCCCCCTTGGTCGCCATGCCGCAGCCGGTGCCATGCACCAGGGCAACGACGCCATCGACGTTGGGGTAGTCCTCCAGCCCGCCATTCTCGAACGTCGCCGCGACACGCTTCGCGACCGTCGCGGAGCAGTTCACCGTGGTCAGCACGCCGATGAAGTTGCGGGTGGCGACCCGGCCGTCTTCGCGCACGATGCCCTGGAAGGTCGCGCGATCCGGACCGGTGAAATAGTCGGTCGGGCGCATGTCCGTGGAGAAGGCATAGTCGCGCTCGAACGCGCTCATGGCACAGTTCTGCACATGGACGTGCTGGCCGGGGGCGATGTCGGCGGTCGCGATGCCGATGATCTGGTTGTATTTGCGCACATAGTCGCCGGCGGCGATCGCGCGGGTCGCGATCTTGTGGCCAGACGGAACAGCGCTGGCGGTCACCACGCCTTCGCCGGGGATGGTGGCGCCGGCGCCGATATTCTGGGCCGCCACCACGACGTTGTCGTCCTGGTGCAGGCGGATGGTTGTGCCGCCGATGATCTGGTTCATCTGGGTCTCCTCACGGACGCTGCACGCCCGTCGTGTTGACATATACCGCATAGAGCGATGTGGTCGCTGTGATAAAGAGCCGATTTCGCCTCTTGCCGCCGAAAGTCACGTTGGCGACGACCTCCGGCACGTTGATCCGGCCCAGCAACGTTCCGTCCGGCGCATAGCACTCGACGCCGTGGGCGCTGGTCCACATGTTGCCGTTGACATCGATCCGGAAGCCGTCCGGAATGCCGACCTTGATATCGCAGAAGACGCGGCTGTTGGCCAGCTTGCGCCCGTCGACCACGTCGAAGGCGCGGATATGGTGCGGCAGGGCCGGATCGTGCGAGGCGGCGGAATCGGCGATGTAGAGGATCTTCTCGTCGGGCGAGAAGGCGAGGCCGTTCGGCTTCACGAAATCCTCCACCGCGGTCGCGATCTCACCCGTGGCCGGATCGACGCGATAGACGTAGCAGCCGCCCTGCTCCTGCTCCGACCGGCTGCCCTCGAACTCGGTCAGGATGCCGTAGCTGGGATCGGTGAACCAGATGCTGCCGTCCGACTTCACCACCACGTCGTTCGGCGAGTTGAGGCGCTTGCCCTTGTATTTGTCGGCGATCACGGTGATCGACCCATCGGGCTCCGTCCGCGTCACGCGGCGTGTCAGGTGTTCGCAGGTCACCAGCCGTCCCTGCCGGTCGCGGGTGTTGCCATTGCTGTTGTTGGATTCCGCGCGGAATGTGCTGACCCCGGTCTCCGGCATCCAGCGCAGCATGCGGTTGTTGGGGATATCGCTCCACAGCAGATAGCCGCCATCGGCGAACCAGCACGGCCCTTCGGCCCAGATGCAGCCGTCTGCCAGCTTGTCCAGATGCGCGATGCCGATCCTGAGGGAGCGGAAGCGCTTGTCGAACTCCTCGTAGAGACCGTCATTTGCAGGCATTTGCGTCTCCTCCTTGTCAGCGGCTTGGCTTGTCGCCGCCGGCCAGCGTGATCATGGCGATGATGATGAGCCCGGTC
>DASYRS010000120.1:0-10518 GCA_036004205.1 Dongiaceae bacterium | reverse complement strand
CCTCGACCACGCCCTTGAGGACGAAGACGTTGGTGCCGCGCTTCGGCGTCTCCATGATCCATTCGGTGGAGCGCACGGAGGCGACTGCCACCGGGCCGAACACATTGAAGGTGCCCCAGGTCCTGACCGGCGCCAGGAAGCGCGCGATGCCGCGATGCAGGCTCATGCCGATCGAGGCGTCGTCGCTCTGCTCGCCGATCAGCGAGCCCAGGCCGATCTCGGTATCGGGGCCGACGGTCACATGCGTGCCGTCGTTGCAGGCGACGTCGACTCGGCCGGACGGACCGGTCTGCAACAGGTCCTTGGCCGCGAGGGCCGTGCCCACCTGCACGTCGGCCTTGGCGCCGGCGTGGGTCAGGCTCGCCTCGCCCGCAACCTCCGCCACCGCGCAGGTCCGCTCTTCGGCGACAGCGGGCTGTGCCAGCACCAGAAGAATCCCGGCCAACGCCGGCAACCCCAGCAAAATTCTGGGGGCGCCATTGGTTCCACGATGTGCTTCACCCATCGCTCGACTCGATTCCATTCAAAGTCCCCTGATTAAGGTGATACAATATCCGGCCATCCGGCGTCTCGTGTTGTGCAGCAATGCCGGGACGGGCCATGAACAGTCAAATAGATTGGCCGTGCGGACCGCCGGGAATGTGAAGGGGTTCACAGGCCCTTGCGGCCAGACCGCCATCTGTAGCTCTAATGGCCTCGCCCCGGGTAACCTCTGGGGACGCCAACACGACGGATTTAGGACAAATCATGGGGCGATTGGACCAAAGCGAGCGCCAGGCGCTCATCCGGCGCAGCTTCCTGTTCAAGGACGTGCCACAGCCGATCCTGGAACGGTTGGCCGCCCTGTCTGTCACCAAGCAATTGGACCGGCGTGAAACCCTGTTCAATCGCGGTGACGAGGGCGACGCGCTTTACGCCGTGGTCGACGGCCTGGTGCGCATCTGGGTCGGCAGCGACAGCGGCAAGGAGCTGACCTTCTCCATGATGGAACCGGGCGACGTATTCGGCGAGATCGCGCTGCTGGACGGCCTGCCACGCACCGCCAACGCGACCGCGCAGGAGGCGACCGTGCTGCTGGTGATGCAGCGCTCGGCCTTCCTGTCGATGCTCGAGACCGAGCCCAGCCTGGCGCGGCATATCATCGAGCTGCTGTGCGAGCGGATGCGGTTAAAGACAGACCTGCTGAGCGATTTCGCCTTCGCCGATCTGCCGGTGCGCCTGGCGCGCAAGCTGGGCGATCTGGTGATGGCCCATGGTGAGATCGACGGCAACGAAGCCCGCCTCGGCCGGCGTTTTTCACAGACCGAGCTGGCGCAGATGCTCGGCGTCTCGCGCGAGGCGATCAACAAGCAGCTCGCGGCCTGGAGCCACAAGAGGATCGTCAGTACCGAGGATGGCGGCCTCGCCATTCTCGATCTCGGCACTTTGCGGGAACTCGCCGCGGTCGACCGCATCGACCGGGTGTGAAGCGCATCACAGCGGCCATCGGGCTGCCGGCATAGATCATTGCAGGCCCGGCTGCGCAATCGGACGTGCGCTGCGGGATGAAGCGGGGAGAGGGACAAGGCCATGGTGGTCAAGGATCATCGCGGCGCGCCGCTGACCGGCGCGGACACCAGAGCGCTCGAGCTCTACGAGACCGCGATCTGCCAGTTCAATTGCTATGTCGGGGACCCGCTCGCGACCATCGATGGCGCGATCGCCGAGAGCCCTGATTTCGCCATGGCGATCGCCCTCAAGGCCTATCTGCTGCTCAGCGGCATGGAGCGCGCGCCCGTCGCGCAGGCGACGGAGCTGCTGGCCAAGCTGCGCAGCCTGAAGCTGAACGACCGGGAACGGCGCCACGCAGCCGCCATCGCGTGCCTGATCGACGGCGCGCTCAACCGGGCCTCGGAACGGCTCGACGACATCCTGATCGACGACCCGCACGATATCGTCGCCCTGCAGATGGGCCATCTGCTCGACTTCTTTCGCGGCGATGCCCGCAACCTGCGCGACCGGATCGCGCGCGTCATGGCCGAGTGGGATTCACACCTGCCCGGCTATCACACACTGCTTGGCATGCACGCCTTCGGGCTGGAGGAGATGGGCGACTATGCCAAAGCGGAAGACAGCGCGCGCCGCGCCATCCAGCTCAACCGGCGCGACGGCTGGGCCTATCACGCGGTCGCCCATGTGATGGAAATGACCGGCCGCTACGAAGAGGGCGCCGCCTTCATGCGCGACCACGAATCCAACTGGGCCGCCGAATCCTTCTTCCAGGTCCACAATTGGTGGCACTTGGCGCTGTTCCGCCTGGAGGCCGACCAGACCGCGGACGTGCTGAAGCTCTATGACGGCCCGATCCGCGGCGGGCAATCCTCGATGGTGCTCGACATGGTGGATGCCTCGGCCCTGCTCTGGCGGCTGAAGCTGCGCGAGGTCGATCTGGGCAACCGCTGGGAGGCGATCGCCGACCGCTGGCAGCCGCTGATCGAGGACAAGCTCTATGCCTTCAACGATTCGCATGCCGTGATGGCGCTGCTGGGCGCCGGACGCGTCGGCGAAGCGGAGCGCACGGTCTCGATCATGACCGAGACCGCGCGCAAGCAATCGGACAACGCGCTGATGAGCCGCGATGTCGGCCTGCCGCTGGCGCGCGCCCTGCTGGCGTTCGAGCACGGCAAGTTCGCCGCGACCATCGACCTGTTGCGCCCGCTGCGCAACATCGCTCAGCGCTTCGGCGGCAGCCACGCCCAGCGCGACCTGATCGACCTGACCCTGATCGAAGCCGCGCGCCGCGCCGGCGAAACCAGCTTGGTCCGCGCGCTTGCCAATGAGCGGCTGGCGCTGAAGCCCAAGAGCCCGCTTGCCCGCCGCTACCGCGACCAGGGCACCAAGCAGGCAGCGTAAGCTACCTCTCAGCCATCACTGGCCCGGGCGCCCCCATGGGCGGCTGGGCCTTTTGTCTTCGAGACGTACTCCGTCGGGGATGATTGACGCGCCGCAAGCCGCTATGGTGCAGCGTCATGATTCCCGACCTGGTTGTCGTCTTATCGCTTGCGGCCGCTGTCGCCTTCCTTTCGGTCGTGGCGCGCCGCTTGCGGGTTGCGCCATCGATCCTGATGCTGCTCGCCGGCGTGGCCCTGGCCTTTGTACCGGGCCTGCCGTCCGTTATCCTCGAGCCCGATCTCGTGCTCCTCCTGCTGCTCCCGCCATTGCTCTATTTTTCGGGCGTCAGCATGAGTTGGCGGGGCTTCTGCGCAAATCTGCGGCCCATCCTGCTGCTGGCAATCGGTTGCGTGCTGTTTACCGCGGCGGCCGTGGCGGCAGTCGCTCATTTCGCGCTCGGCCTCTCCTGGCCGGTTGGGTTCGTTCTGGGCGCGATCATCTCGCCGCCCGATGCGGTGGCGCCGATCGCGCTGCTCCGCAACCTGCGCCTGCCTCGGCGCCTGATTACGATCCTGGAAGGCGAGAGCCTGGTGAACGATGCGACCGCGCTGGTCGCCTTCAGCTTCGCTCTGGGCGCCGTCGCGACCGGCACGTTCTCGCCGGCGGCGGCCAGCGCGAAGTTTGCGATCATCGTCATCGGCGAGCTCGGCTACGGCCTCGCTGCCGCCTGGTGCATGCTCCGTCTGCGGCATTACGCGCGCGATCCCCGGGCCGAGGTGTTGCTGGCGCTCGCGACTCCGTTTGTCGCCTTCTGGCCGCCGCACGAGATCGGTGGATCGGGCGTCATCGCCTGCGTCGCGGCCGGCCTCTACGTCTCCTGGAACGGCCGGAAGATCATCCGGCCCGCCACCCGCCTGCAGGGCTTTTTCATCTGGGACCTCGTGACCTGGGCGATCGAGGCCCTGGTATTCCTGTTGATGGGTCTGCAGGCGCGCGCGATCGCCGGCAATCTCTCGGCCGCGGGATGGCTGGAATTCCTGCAGGCCGGCGCTCTCATCGCGGTCGCGACCATCGTGGTGCGTTTCGTCTGGGTGTATTCGGGCACCTACCTGCCGCGGCTTCTGCCGGCGCTGCGGCGGCGCGAGCCGGACCCCGACTGGCGGCTGCCGTTCATGGTCGGGTTCACCGGGTTGCGCGGCGTGGTCAGCCTCGCCGCGGCTTTGTCGATCCCCCTTGCCATCGACGGCCGCCCATTCCCCGATCGCGATCTCGTGCTGTTCGTCACGTTCTTTGTCATCGTGGCGACGCTCGTCGGCCTGGGGTCGGTGCTGGCCTGGATCGCGCGCCGCATCGGCCTTGACGAGGCCGGCCGCGGCGAAGCGGTGAAGGCGAAGCGCGACGAACGGGCCGCGCGGCTGAAGGGCATTCGCGCCGTGCTGAAGGAGATCGAGCGCGCGGAGACGGAGGGCCAGCCGGCGATTTCCGTGGCCGCGCTGCGCCGGTACCATGCCGATCGCCTTGTCTTGCTGACCGCGACCGCCGATGAGACGACGATGGAAGAACCGACGACGGATGCCGCGAGGCTGCAACTGAGGCTGATCGCGGCGGAACGGTCCGCGATCACGCGGCTCTACGAGGATAGCCGCGTCACCGACGAAGCGCGCCGGCGGATCGAACGCGAACTCGATCTGGAAGAGGCGCGCTCCCAGCACGCGGAGGAAAGCGCGTCATCGAGCGATGGCAGCGACCTCGCGCGACGCGAGCGGGGCTGACGCCCGGGAGCCTGCAGCCCGAGGCCCCTGGGCGTATTATTCGGATGGGTCTCCTGAGAGGATTGCCGGGAGGGGGGAGAGCCCTTGTGGACGCAAGCTATGCCACCGATGCCGCGATCCAGGTCTGAACGATCATCCGCAGACGCTCCAGGCGGTCGCTCGACTCCGCCACGGCCGGAACGTGCACGAAGCCGCAACGCGTAAGAGGAAACTCCGTCGCCACCAGATGCGTCGCGATGAAGAAGGCATGGTTGCAGACGTAGCCGCCGGCGTCCCGGGAGAAAGTTGCGTTCTCATTCATGTCGCGAGCGGATCGGGCCATGGATTCGAGCGGCAGCGAGCTCCAGTACGCGGCGGGAGCGCCCTCGATGATCCGGCGACGCACGCGGACATCGCCATCGTTGTCGGGCGCGGCGCAGTCGTCGAGATTGAGCGCCACCTGCTCGAGGCGTATCTCGGGGGCACTGTCGGCAACTCCAAGAAGAAGGACCCGGCCGGGTCGATGAAGGCGCAGCAACTCGGTGAGGCGGGCCTCGGAGCGTGTGTAGGATGTCGGCAGGACAGCCGCGACAACCCCGGCCTCCTCCCGAGCGGCGAGCCCCGCGGCGATCAGCTCCGACGGGTTAACGCGCGATCCGCCGAACGGCTCAAATCCCGTGACCAGCGTCGTCACGATGGATGTCCCAGCTCTCGAAGACGTCGCTGTGCGACCTCGCGTTTCGGCCGGTTCAGCGGAGGGTCCCTGAAGATCAACGAGCGAAGATAGCTTTGGCTTGCCGCCTTGTCCTGCTGCCAATCAAGAATGCGGGCGCGATTGAAGTGCAGCCATGCATTCTCGGGTGTGACCTGTTCAGCGGCAGCGAGTTCATCGAACGCCTCCTGGAAGCGTCCGAGGCCGCCGAGCCCGAGCGCGCGGCTGCTTCGGGCATAGGCGCGCGCAATCTCATCGGGATCATGTTTCAGCACGCCTTCCAGTTCCGCGATTCCCTGTTCGAAATCCCCGCGCTCGATCCTCGCCTGCCCCAGTCCGTGCAGCACCTCTATGTCGTCGAGTCCCGCCGCCAGCGTCTGCTCAAATTCCCTCACGGCGTCATCAAGCGCGCCATCGTACCAATCGACCACTGCCAACCGATACAAAAGCAACGGGTCGTCGACGCGGTCCAGCGCTTCGAGCAGCACCGCGCGCGCAAGGCCGTAATCCTCCCTGTCGGTGGCGGCCTGTGCCCAGAACACGTAGTCCATCAGGTCGGGTGCCTCGGCCGCCAGCGCCGTGGTCTGAGCACGGGACTCGCGAGAAACCTCGGAATTGGCCAGCGGAATGTGCGAATTCTGCGCCGGCGCAGCTCGCTTAAGCATGCGGAGCATATCCCTCGCCAGGTCCTCGATGCGATTCTGCAGTCGAATGGATCTCCGACCGAGGGTTCTGAGCTGCAGCCAATCCACATACTGGCGCTCGCGCAGGGCGATAGAGGTCGGATCGCTGCGCGTTTCGAAATCCTGAATCTCGATGTAGTATATCGGCAGAAGCGAGCGCTGCCATCCTGGCAAGCTGCCAAAAGTCCGCAGCTCACGCTGGCAATGCTCGCTTGAGAGATACCTGGGTGTCATGATCGCGATCAGAAACATGCTGTCGACCAACCCCTGGTCTATGCGCGTTTTCCACGCGTCGCCCCAGGCAATGGAATTCCGGTCGACAAAGACGGTGATGTCGCGTCTGTCCGAGAACCTGTTCAAAGCCTTTTCAAGTTGCTCGGCGAATCTGACGATGGCGCCGTTCTCGTCATCATCGTGCGCGTAACTCACGAACGCAACCACGCTCGTTGCCATGGCTCCCTCCATGCAATGACATTTGTGCAGGATCGGCGGGCACCGCGCGACGGTGAAAAATGCTACGCTCGATCCGGCTATCTTTCAATCGCCGATCAACGATCGAACTGATTCGCGCCGCTGCATCGGCCGGATCAGTCCGACGATCCGATGGGCGCACTCCTCAAAGATTCTTTCTTGACGTGCCTCATTGCACCGCTTCCGGATGGACGAGAAGAGTATCCAGAACGTGCTGCGCTCTCTTGGCATCGAGCGCATGCGCGCCGATTTCGCAATAGGTTCCGATCACGCGCTGCGCATGGCTGTCGGGCGATCCTTTGAGATAGCGCACGAAGCCCATGCATTCGCGAGGGCCGCCGCCCACGTTGCTTTCGGGAAATGTCTGACCGTAGAAGTCGACCGAATAATCCCCGATCGCCTGCTTCTCATGCCAGTCCACCTTGCCCTGTCCGCCCAGCACATTCATCCGGGTGATGGCTTCGATCGCGGTCCTCAAGCTTGGCTCGGTCAAATGCACCGGGCCGATCGCGGTCACCATGTAGGCGCTGCCATAGCGGCCTTCGCTGCTGGACATGATGGTTTCCTCGACCAGGCTATTGGCCGGCAGGAAGGCCTTTCCGAACTCGATCAGCTCCTGCCAGTTCCGCTCCTTGCGCGCGCGCATCTGGTCGAACGCGTCCTCATCGACCGTTTCCTTCTTGCAGATGAATTCGTAGCCGCCGGAATAGGCGGTGTAGTCGAAGGCGATCGCGCTCTTCGCGCAGGAAATCTCGTTCGCCGCGGCGCCGGCGCACACAGGCCATGAAATCGACAGCGCCAGCAAGACGCGGTTGAGGCGCCAACGCGATGCAGGATGGAAGACACGCCGACGAATCATGGCCGGCCCTTCAGGGAGCTTGTCGCTTCGCACTGCGAGCCCCAAGACGATACTCTCGGTTGTGGAGAAAACAAGATGCGTTCGAGTTGCCTGAAAATCCTGGACGACTTTCAAAATTCACACCAGATTGCGAAATGCGCATGTACCTCTGGAGCGGACGCGCGGCCGCCGATCAGTGGCGCGACCCAGCGGGTTTGCCCTCGTCATACTCTTTCGGTTCATATGTCTTGCGATCGGAGAATTCGATGAAGACAGTCGGCCTCATATTCGGACTTGCCCTGCTGGCTTTCCCGCAAATCGCTCGCGCCGATGACGCGCCGCTCGAGACCCAGATCATCGATGCCTTGAACAAGGCCTTCGGCGAGCATCCCGGCTTCCGCGCCAACCATGCCAAGGGCATCGTGGTCGAAGGCAATTTCAAGGCCTCGCCCGAGGCGGCTGCGCTGAGCCGCGCGGCGCTGTTCGACGGCGGCACGATTCCGGTCACGGTGCGTTTCTCGGATGGGACCGGAATACCGGACCTGCCGGACGGCTCCGATGCCGCCAATCCCCATGGCATGGCGATCAAGTACCACCTGCCGGACGGCAGCGAGACCGACATGGTGACCAACTCGCTCAAGTTCTTCCTCGCCTCCACCGGCGAGGAATTCCGCGATCTGTTCCTCGCGATCGCGGCCAGCCCGCCGGATGCCGCCAAGCCGACCAAGCTGGAGCAGTTCATGGCCGCCCATCCCAAGGTCGGGGCCGCCCTCGCCACCGTCGGAACACCGGACAGCTTCGCCGATGAAAACTACTTCGGGCTCGATGCCTTCGTCTTCGTCAAGAAGGACGGCCAGAAGCAGGCCGTGCGCTATATCGTCCAGCCCGAGAAGGTCGTTCATCTGGCGCCGGCGGATGCGGCGAAGCAGGCGCCCAACTTCCTGATGGACGAAATCGCGCAGCGCCTGAAGCAGGGGGCCGTGACTTTTCACCTCCAGGCGCAGCTCGCGGCGGCCGGAGACCAGACCAAGGATCCCGCCGAGCCCTGGCCCGCGGACCGCAAGGTGGTGGACCTCGGCGTGCTGACGATCGACAAGACCGTCACCGACAGCGCCGAGGCGGAGAAGCCGCTCTTGTTCCTGCCCGGCGCGCTCACGGACGGCATCGAACAATCCGACGATCCGCTGGTCGATATCCGGGACGGCGCCTATGCGGAATCGTTCGCGCGTCGTAATCCGTGAGCCGGGCGCGACCGGGCGCGAGGCCACGCGTTAGCTGCCGAACACGTCCTTGAGGCTGGTCTTGCCGCTGCCGCGCCGGGCCGGCTGCTGTTGCGAGGGATCGGGCGCCCAGCCGGTGAGGAACAGGACCTGGAAGGTCGCCGGCAGGCGGCCTTGCGGGTCGGCGAAGCGCTCCTGATAGATCGCGGCGGCGCGGGCGAAGATGGCGCGGCGGGTCGGCTGCTTCAGCCGGTCGATCAGCGCGTTCGTCTCGCCCATGCCGCGCAGGTCGCGGAGCAGGGCGAAGATGTCGCCATAGGTGACCGTCACCGTATCCACGTCCGCGACCGGGAGCGCGAAGCCGGCGCGCTGCAACAGGCCGGCGGCGTCGCGCAGATCGGCGAAGGGCGAGATGCGCGGGCTGGCGCCGCCCAGCTCCGCCAGCTCCGCTTCCATCAGCGCGGTGCGCAGCTCGGAGAGCGTGCCGGTGCCGAACAAGGTCGCCAGAAACAAGCCGTCCGGCTTCAGGCTGTTTTGGATCTGCGCCAGCGCCCCCGGCAGGTCGTTGACCCAATGCAGCGCGAGATTGCTGAGGACCGCATCGAAGCATTGCGGCTTGAACGGCAGGAGCTCTTCGTCCGCCACCAGCGCCGGCCCGGCCGACCTGGCGCGGAGCGCATTGATCCCGGCGGCATCGGACTGGATCAGCGTCTCGATCCCGCCGCGTCCTTTCAGCGTGCGTGCAAGGATGCCATCGCGCGCGCCGAGATCGAGCGTCAGCGGAAACGCGCGCGCGATGTCGCTCAGCCGGTCGGCGAGCCGCTCGGCGATCTCGGCCAGCAGGAAGTCGTGGGCATGAAGGTCGGCGGCGGCACGCCCGCGCCGCGCGCGCAGCAGCCGGCGGTCGAAAATGCGGGCCTGTTCGGGGACCGTGTTCTGAATCAAGTCAACCATCCTGTTGCGGCCAATTGACAGGAAGCGGCGCTGCTCCGCAAGCTGCGGGCATGAGCCTCGCTCCCGCCTTGCGCAGATCCGCCGCCCTTCTGCTGGACGCGATCCTGCCGCCGCGCTGCCTGAAATGCGGCGAGATCGTCGCCGATTCCGGCTCGCTGTGCGGGCAATGCTGGCCGGCGCTGAAGTTCCTCGCGGCGCCCTGCTGCGCCTGCTGCGGCCTGCCGTTCGAATTCGACATGGGAGAGGACAGCTTGTGCGCCGCTTGCGTCGCCGACCGGCCGCTCTATGACCGGGCGCGAGCGGCCCTCGTCTACGACGATGCCAGCCGGGACCTGATCCTGCGCTTCAAGCATGCCGACCGGATCGACGGCGCCGCCACCTTCGCCGCCTGGATGGCGCGGGCGGGGGCGGCGCTGATCGACCAGGCGGACGTGATCGCGCCGGTGCCGCTGCATCGCTGGCGGCTGGTCCGGCGGCGCTATAACCAGGCGGCGATCCTGGCCAATGCCATCGGCCGATCACGAGGAAAACTCGTCATTCCCGACCTGCTGGTGCGGCGCCGGGCGACGCCATCCCAGGGCCATCTCGGCCGCGGCCAGCGCCGGCGCAACGTAGCCGGGGCCTTCGCCCTCCACCCGGGCAGGGCCCAAGTGGCGGCGGGGGCTCGGATTTTGCTGATCGATGACGTTCTGACGACAGGCGCCACGGCGGAAGCCTGCGCCCGGGCCCTGCGAAGTGCAGGGGCGACGGCCGTCGATCTGCTGGTTTTGGCGCGAGTTGTCAGGGTACAGCCGACCTAGGAAATATAGGGCCGTTATCCACTTGCAAATTGGCGAATCACGGCCAAAAGTACTGCCCTGACGGCAACTGCTCAAGAGGCCGATATGCACGACGGTGCGGCGCATGGCGCGCGTTGAGATCTACACCACGATGCTATGCCCCTATTGCTGGCGTGCAAAAAAGCTGTTGGAGGAACGCGGCGCGGCCTTCCAGGAGGTCGACGTGATGTGCGACGGTA
>DASYRS010000119.1:0-3259 GCA_036004205.1 Dongiaceae bacterium | reverse complement strand
AGAGCTTCGCCCGGCGCACGTCGCCGCGGCGGATCACCTCGATCGAGACCAGGCGCGGCGAATAGAGCGGGAACACACGCTCCACGCCTTCGCCGTAGCTGATCTTGCGCACGGTGAAGGCCGAGTTGATGCCGGCGTTCTTGCGCGAGATGCACACGCCTTCGAAGGCCTGCACGCGCTCGCGGTCGCCTTCGACCACCTTCACGTTGACCTTCACGGTGTCGCCCGGCGCGAAATCGAAGGCCTTGCCGCTCGCATGCTTGTCGACCTGGCTCTTCTCGAATTTCTGCAAGGTGTTCATGATACACGTCCTTTCTTCTGATTCTGTCCGGCGCCGAGCGGCGCCGTCCGTTTCCGATAGGCGGCCCACAGATCGGGCCGCCGCGATTCCGTCGTCTGTTCGGCCTGCAGCTTGCGCCAGGCCCGAATTTTTTCGTGATGTCCGCTCATCAGCACGTCGGGCACCGCGCGGCCGCACCATTCGGCCGGCCGCGTATAATGGGGATATTCGAGGAGGCCGGCTTCGAAGCTCTCCTCCTCCAAGGTCTCCTCCGCGCCCATGACGCCCGGGAGCAGGCGCACCACGGCGTCGATCAGGGCGATCGCCGCCGGCTCGCCGCCGGACAGCACGAAATCACCGAGGCTGACTTCCTTCAAGCCCCGCGCTTCGATCACCCGCTCATCCAGCCCCTCGTAGCGGCCGCACAGCAGCACCACGCCGGGGCCGGCGGCGAGTTCCTTCACCAGCTCCTGATCCAGCACGCGGCCGCGCGGCGTCAGGTAGATCGCCGGCTTAAGGCCGTCGCGGGTCGCGGCAGCGAGCGCCGCATCCACCACGTCGGGCCGCATCACCATGCCGGGACCGCCGCCGAACGGCGTGTCGTCGACCGTGCGATGCTTGTCGGTGGCAAAGCCGCGGATGTCGATGGCTTCCAGCGCCCAGGCGCCGCGCTCCAGCGCCTTGCCGGCCAGGCTCTGGCCCAAGGGTCCCGGGAACATTTCCGGGAACAAGGTGAGGATGCGCGCTGTCCAAGGAGCTGTGCTCACGGCGCGGCCTCCTGGAGCTGGGCTGCTTCCGCTTCGTCGTTCTCCGGCACCTCGAAGAAATCCGCCGGCAGGTCCAGCATCACGCGGCCGTGCTTGATATCGACCACCGGCACGAACGCCTTGGCGAAGGGCACGGCGAAGCCTTCGCCGTTCTCCGGCACCACCAGCAGGAGATCGCCCGCGCCGTAATTGTCGACCGACACGATCTCGCCCAGCTTGGCGTCCTTGAGATCGAAGGCCTGGAGCCCGATCAGATCGGCGAGATAGAACTCCTCCGGATCCTTCGGCGCCGGCAGGCGCTCGCGTGCCACGAACAGCTCCACGCCCTTCAACGCCTCGGCCGCGTTGCGGTCCGCGATGCCGGCGATGCGCGCGATTACGACGCCCTTCGCCGCGTCACCGCTCCCGACAATGCTGAGATCGAAGGTCCGCTTGCGCTTGGGATCGGCGAGCGGCCCGTATTCGGCAATATCAGCCGGCCGCGCGGCGAAGGATTTCACCTTCACCTCGCCCTTGATGCCGTGCGCGCCCAGGATGGCGCCCATCAACACAAGCCGCTGCGATGTTGCCGACGAAGACATGACTAGTCCGATCCGCCGGCGCCTACTGAGCCGGAGCTTCGGCGGCCTTGGCGGCCGCTTCGGCCTGGGCCTTCGCGCGCTCCTGCGCCTTGGCCTTCGGCTTGTCCTGCTTGGTCTGCTCGTGGCGCTTCGGCGCCTCGCACAGGCCGGCCTTGGAGAAGAAATACTGCACACGGTCGCTGGGCGTCGCGCCCATCTTCAGCCAATGCTTGGCGCGCTCGACGTCGAAGGTCACGCGCTTCGGGTCTTCCTTGCCCAGCATCGGATTGTAGGCGCCGATATGCTCGACGAAGCGGCCGTCGCGCGCGAACCGCGATTCGGCGACCACGATGCGATAGTACGGGCGCTTCTTGGCACCGCCGCGGGTCAGTCTGATTTTCAATGACACGTCATTCTCTCCTTTGGATGTTCGAATAGTCGGTTGAATCTCATTCCGGATGATGGCTGCAAGCTTCGATCTTGTTGCCGTCCGGGTCGTAGGCGAATGCCCCGTAATAATCGGGGTGATAGTGGGGCCTGAGGCCCGGCGCGCCGTTGTCCTTGGCGCCGGCCTTGATCGCGGCCTTGTAGAACGCGTCGATGGCCTTGCGGCTCTTGGCGACGAAGGCGACATGGGTGCCGCCCTTCTTGTTCGCCTTCTTGTCCAGCTTTTCCGGCTTGCCGATCCAGAAGCTCGGCTTCTGCCCTTCGCCATAGCCGTGGGCGACCACGCCTTCGCCCGGGATGTCGACGGTGTAGACGCAGCTGTAGCCGAGCGGCTTCAGCGCGGCGTCGTAGAAATCCTTCGCCTTCTTCAGGCTCGAAACGCCAATCGAGATGTGGTCGATCATCGCCGCCCTCCGAATGGTGGAAACCCGCCGCCCATCCCACCGGCGCCGCCCTTCATCAGGGCCGCCATGCCCGAGCGCATCAGGCCCTTTTGGCCGAGCTTGCTGACCTGCTTCATCATGCGGGCCATTTCCATGTGCTGCTTCAGCAGCTTGTTGATGTCCTGCACCTGCATTCCGGAGCCCCTGGCGATGCGGTTCTTGCGCGAGGCCTTGATGAGGTCAGGGTTGCGCCGTTCCTTCAGCGTCATCGAGGAAATGATGGCGAGCGAGCGGCGGATCACCTTGTCATCCACGCGGCCCTCGAGCTGCTTCTGCATCTTGCCCATGCCGGGCAGCATGCCGGCGATCGAAGCCAGGCCGCCCATCTTCTGCAGCTGCTTGAGCTGGCTGGCGAGGTCGTTCAGGTCGAACTCGCCCTTTTGCATCTTCTTGGCGAGGCGCTCGGCCTCTTCGGCCTCGGTGGTCTCAATCGCCTTCTCGACCAGGCTGACGATGTCGCCCATGCCGAGGATGCGCCCCGCGATGCGGTCGGCGTGGAAGTCCTCCAGCGCGTCCATCTTTTCGCCGACGCCGATCAGCTTGATCGGACAGCCGGTGATGGCGCGCATGGACAGCGCAGCACCACCACGCGCATCGCCGTCGACGCGGGTCAGCACGATGCCGGTGACGTTGACGCGTTCCTTGAAGCTCTTGGCGACCGTCACCGCATCCTGGCCGGTCATCGCATCGGCAACCAGCAGGGTCTCGTGCGGCTTGGCGGCAGCGTGCACCTCCGCCACCTCGGCCATCAGCTCTTCGTCG
>DASYRS010000118.1:0-3336 GCA_036004205.1 Dongiaceae bacterium | reverse complement strand
GATTCGCGCGTCATCTGCGAATATCTCGACGCGCAATCGGGCGGTAAGTTCTTTCCGCCCGCCGGCCCCGCGCGCTGGACCGCATTGCGGCGGCAGGCGCTGGCCGACGGCATGGCGGACGCCGCCGTCCTGCGCATGATGGAGAGCAGGAAGCCGGAGACTCAGCGCTCGGCGGACGTCGACAGGAAACAGAAGCTGAAGGTCACGCAAGGCCTGGCGGCGCTGGAAGAAGATCACCTCGGCCCACAGCTCGATATCGGCACGCTCACGGTCGCGATCGTGCTCGATTATCTCGATTTCCGCTTCAAGCACGAGGACTGGCGGCCGGCGCACCCCAAGCTCGCCGCCTGGCACAAGACCTTCGCCGAGCGCGCCTCGCTCAAGAAGACACTGCCGCACGATTAGGAACGATGACTCAGCCTCTCCTCGTCATGGCAAGGCCAAGCCTTGCCATCCACGAGTTTCGTGCGGCGCGACCGAGTTGCTACAGACAAACTCGTGGATCCCAAGGCCAAGCCTTGGGATGACGGAGTTGTTGAGAGGCAAGCGAATCAATTACTCAGGTCGGGCGCGGCGCATCCATAGATCGCGCGAGGCGATGACCGCGCCGCCGATGATCAGCAGGCAGGCGAGGATGACGGTCGCACTTGCCTCCGCCTTGCCGGCCAGAATGAGCAGGATGGTGGAGAGCAGAGGCGAAGCGTAGGAGCAGGCGCCGAGCGCCTTGATGTCGCCGTGCTTCACGCCGTAGTCCCAGACGAAGAAGGCGAGACCGACCGGCCCCAGTCCCAACGCCACGACCGCCGCCCACTCCCAATGATCGGCCGGCCAGATCGTCGGCTCGCCGACCAGCGCGTGCGCCGCGACCCCCAGCAATGCGGTCGCGCCGCAGAACGCGCCCACCAAGTCGGTCGGAGCCTGGCCGAAGCGGCGGCTCATCACCGAATAGATTGACCAGGTGAAGGCGCAGCCCAAAGCCGCCAGATAGCCGGCGAGATAGCGCGCATCGAAGCCGACCGCGCCATCGGCCCTCTGCAGCACCAGCATGACGGCGCCGGCGAGGCCGAACACCCCACCCAGCAGATGCGTCCAATGCAGCCGCTCGCCCGGCAGCAAAGCCGACATCAGCACGATCAGCAGCGGCCACAGAAAGCAGATGAGGCTGGCCTCCACCGGCGGGGCGTAATCGAGGGCGGTGAAATAGAGCGCGTGATAGCCGAACAGCCCGGCGATGCCGAGCAGCCAGACCGGCCACCGCTGGCGGAAGACGCGCCGGAACGCCGCGCGGTTGCGCCGCGCCAGCCGGAGCCAGCGCAGCAGCGACACCGCGAACGCGATGCCGAAGGTGAGGCTGAGCAGCTGGAACGGCGGCACCTGCCCGGTCGCGGTGGTGAGCAGCGCGAGCGTCGCCCACAACAGAACGGCGATGAGGCCGATCAGCGTCGCACGCAGTTTTTCGGGATTAGCCGATCCAGACATGGGCGGCGTGGGTCGCACGGCGCCCGCCACCTTGTCAAGCAAGCGGCTCTATTGGTTGAAGTGGATGTACGGCTTCAGATAGAGGATCAGCAGCCAGTTGGCGACCAGGATCACCACGATCATGAAGAACAGCAGGATGTAGCGATGAACGTTGGCTTCGCGTCGCGGCAGCACGCCACGGACATCGCGCAGCACATTGGAGAACCGGTCGCTGATCATGTCGAGCTTGCCGCGTTCCGCCTGCTGCCAGAACTGATAGATCGCCAGCGAATAGATGGTGCCGCCGCTGACCACCATGCTGATGATAAGGATGGCCTGGATCATGAAGCCGTAATGCGGGCCGAACTGGCCGAGGACGCCGAGAATGACGAAGATCGCCAGCGCGCCGCCGGTGGTGGTCCATTGCTGCGACTTGGCGAAGCGCACCGAATGAGCGCACTCGTTGTACATCATCAGCATTTCCGCATGAGTCTTCTCGTCGAGATCGCTCGCCACCACGGCAAGCGCCTCGCCGCCCGTCGCGGGTTCCTTTTCTTCCGGCGCCTTGGCCATCCTGATCTCCTCTGCTGGCCATGGTTGTCGGGTTCGGTTAAATTTAACTTAAAGCCGCGCAAGTTGGCTGAAAACCGGGCCTAGCATACACCCCGTTCGGCTTGCGATAAGCGAGACAATTCATGGACCTAGGCTCGATCCTGCTGTTCGTCGCCACGCTTGCGATCGCGATCGCGACGCCCGGCCCAACCATCGCCACCCTGATCGCCCGCATCCTGACCATGGGGCCGGCGCGCAATATCGGTTTCGCAGTCGGCCTCATCCTGGGCGACGTGCTGTGGCTGGCGGCCGCCGTGTTCGGCCTCGCCGCCCTGGCCACCGAAGCGCACGAGATCGTGGTGGTGCTGAAATATCTGGGTGCCGCCTATCTCATCTATCTCGCTTACAAGATGTGGACCGCACCCGCCGCCGACCCGATGCGAAGCGCGCCCGGCCGCACGCTGCGCCTGGGATCGATCGCCGGCGGCCTGGCCATGGCGGTCAGCAATCCCAAGACCATGCTGTTCTATCTGGCGCTGCTGCCGAACCTGGTGCCGCTGTCCAACATCGGCGCCGCGACCTTCGCCGAGCTGGTGGTGCTGCTGACCATCGTCTATGTCGCGGTGCTGGCGGCCTATATGACCAGCGCGTCCTATGCCCGTCGGCTGATCGCATCGCCGCGCACGCTGCGCTATGCCAATCGCGGCAGCGCGATCGTGATGACCGGGACCGCCGCGATCGTGGCGACGCGCTCCTAGCGCCGGAAGGGGATGAGCTGGCGCAGGCGCGGATCGCGCAGATACAGCCCGCCCCAGATCAGGACACCGAGATAGAATCCGAACAGCACGTGAGTGAAGAGCGGCGAGCCGATGCGCAGGTGCGTCGCCATCGCGCCGCCCATATAGCCCGTCAGCAGGATCGCGCCCAGCATCGAGGTGCGCGGCACGGCGTACAGCACGACGCCGATCAAAGTCAGAATGCCGAGGGTGCGCGCGAACTCCACGCTGGTCGGCAGCCCAAGTTGCGCGGATGCCTCGGTCACGATCGCGAGCGGCACCAGCTTGATGCCGCCATCGAACAGCAGGAACAGAATAACCAGGCCGCTCATGATGTAGCCCGCCCAGCGCGCGGCCTTTGACGTGGATTGGTTATGCGTGTCCATGGCTAATCCCTCTGGATTGCGGTTCAGATGGTCGAAGCGTGTGGGGGCACGGCGGCCCGTCCAGGGAATGCAACGGGCCGCCGTGGCAACGCGGATGGTTCCGCCTAGATCTTGGCCGCCAAAGCGGCGAGCTGGTCGGCGCAGATGCCCCAGCCCTGGTGGAA
>DASYRS010000117.1:0-4088 GCA_036004205.1 Dongiaceae bacterium | reverse complement strand
GTGCGCACCGCCTTGACCTCGCGGTTGACGGCGTCGTGCATGCTCTCGCCGGGCTTCGGATAGTACCAGGCGCGGTGCCACTGGCCGACCGTCTCGAACGGCGCGCCGTGCTGCTCGTGCCAGGAATGCAGCGGCGTCTTGCGGATCGGATCGAGGAAGTCGCCCTTGTCGACGCCGGAGAAGGCGCCGATCGTCACCGGTGTATAAGGCGGGCGGAACGTGGTGGTGCCGACTTCGGGCACGCTGATGCCGCGCAGATCGGCCATCAAGGCGAGGGCGTTCACGTTGCTGGTCTTGCCCTGGTCGGTCGCCATGCCCATGGTGGTATAGCGCTTCAGATGCTCGACCGAGCGATAGCCTTCGCGATGCGCCAGCGCCACGTCGGCGGCGGTCACGTCGTTCTGATAGTCGATGAAGTGCTTGCCCTCGTGGCCGAGCGGCGCGCTCGACGGCACGACCCACATCTGGCGGATCTCGCCCGGCGCAGGCTCGGCGCCGGCGATCGGCGTGTTGCCGGCCGGCTGCGTGCAGCCAGCTGCGGTCGCGGCAGCGGCGCCTGCCGCGTGGCCGTCGACCAGGCAATCCGCCAGCGCGAAGGCACCGCGCGCGGCGCCGACCGAATGGTTGTTCTGTCCCGGCAGCAGCTTGTCCGGCACGAAGGCCAGGATGTCCGGGTTCCACTTCAGCTTGCCGCGGCTCTGCGAGAACAGATGCATGGTCGGCTGCCAGCCGGCGGAGGTGAGGACCATGTCGCAATAGAGATGCCGCCCGTCGCTGGTGACACCCTTGCCGTCGCTGGTCAGCCGGCGCACTTCGACCTCGCGCACCGCAAGCTTGCCTTTGACCCGGGTGATCGCATGGCCCGCAAGAATCTCGATGCCGCGCGAGCGCGCGACCTCGACCAGCTCGCCCGCGGGATTCTCCCGCACGTCGACAATGGCCGCGACGGATACACCGGCGTCCACCAGATCGAGCGCGGCCTGGTAGGCGGTGTTGTTATTGGTCATGACGATTGCGCGCTTGCCCGGCGCCGCGCCATAACGGTTGACATAGGTGCGCGCGGCCGAGGCCAGCATGCAGCCCGGCCGGTCGTTGTCGAGATAAACCAGTGGGCGCTCGATGGCGCCGGTCGCCAGGATCACGTCCTTCGCGCGCACGCGCCACAGGCGCTGGCGCGGCTGGCTCAACGCTTCGGGCGAGGTCGGATTGAGGTGATCCGTCACCCGCTCCATCAGGCTGATCATGTTGTGGTCGTAGTAGGCGAACGCGACGGTGCGCGGCAGCAAGGTCACGTCCGGCATCGCGCGCAGTTCGGCGATGGCGCCGCCCGCCCAATCGGCGCCGCGCTTGCCATCGATGACGGCCTGGGGGTCGGACAGCAGCGACCCGCCCAGCTCCTGCTGCTCATCGACCAGGATCACGCGCGCGCCGGCCCGGCCGGCGGCGAGAGCAGCGGCCAAGCCAGCGGGCCCAGCGCCGACGATGAGCGCATCGGCATGGGCATAGAGCTTGTCGTAGCGGTCGGGATCGGGCTCGGTCGGGCACTTGCCGAGGCCCGCCATGCGGCGGATGACATGCTCGTATTTCATCCAGAAGCTCTTCGGCCACATGAAGGTCTTGTAGTAGAAGCCCGACGGGAAGACGCGATGGAACAGGCTGTTGACCGCGCCGACATCGTTGGTGAGGCTGGGCCAGCGGTTCTGGCTTTCGGCGATCAACCCCTCATAAAGCTCGATCTGCGTCGCGCGCAGGTTGGGTTCGGATCGCGCGCCTTGCCCGAGCTGGATCAGCGCGTTCGGCTCTTCCGCGCCGGCCGAGAGGATGCCGCGCGGACGGTGATATTTGAAGCTGCGCCCGACCAGCACCACGCCGTTGGCGAGCAGCGCGGACGCCAGCGTGTCGCCCTGATATCCTTGATAGGGCTTGCCGTCGAACACGAAGCGCAGCGGCTTGGTGCGGTCGATGCGGCCGCCCTGCGGCAAGCGATTGACCTGGCTCATCGGCCGGTCCCCCGGTCGATGACGGGTGCGGGCTGGCCCATTTCATAGGTCGCGTAGATCTCGTGCGTGACGGTGTCGCGCGCGGCGTAGAAATAGCGGCGGCAGCCCTTGGCATGCATCCAGCGCTCGTAGTGCACGCCCTTCGGGTTCTTGCGCATGAACAGGTACTGCGCCCATTCCGCGTCGGAGAGCTGCTCGCCGTTGGTCGGCCGCGTGATGTGGCCCTCGCGCGCGTAGCTGAATTCATGCTCGTCGCGCTTTCCGCAGTAGGGGCAGGGGATCAGCAACATGGATGATGCCTCTCAGTGAGCGACGCCTGCGGCGCCGTGCTCGTCGATCAGGTAGCCGGTGGTGAAGCGCTCCAGCGAGAACGCGGCGTTGAGCTTGTGCGGCTCGCCGGTCGCGATGGTGTGGGCAAAGACGTGGCCGGAGCCGGGCGTCGCCTTGAAGCCGCCTGTCCCCCAGCCGCAATTGAAGAACAGGTTCTGGACCGGCGTCTTGCCGATGATTGGGCTGGCGTCCGGGCAGGTGTCCACGATGCCGCCCCATTGCCTGAGGAAGCGCAGGCGGCCGAAGATCGGGAACAGCTCGGTCAGCGCGTTCAGCATGTTCTCGACCACCGGCGGGCTGCCGTATTGCGAGTACGAGTTGAAGCTGTCGATGCCGGCACCGAACACCAGCTCGCCCTTGTCGGACTGGCTGACATAGACGTGGACCTGGCCGGACATGACGACGCAATCGAGCACCGGCTTGATCGGCTCGGACACCATCGCCTGCAGCGGGTGGCTTTCGATCGGCAGGCGGAAGCCCGCCATGTTGGCCAGCACGCCGCAATGGCCCGCCACGACGACGCCGACCTTCTTCGCGCGGATCGGACCGCGCGTGGTCTCGAGGCCGGTGACCGTGCCGTTCTCGATCTGGAAGCCGGTCACTTCGCAATTCTGGATGATGTCGATTCCGCGCGCATCGGCGCCGCGGGCATAGCCCCAGGCGACCGCGTCATGGCGCGCGACGCCCCCGCGGCGCTGCAGGCTGGCGCCGAACACGGGATAGCGCGCGCTCGGCGAGCAATCGAGGATCGGGCAATACTCCGCCACCTGCTCGCGGGTCAGGATCTCGGAATCGATGCCGTTGAGCTGGATGGCATAGACGCGCCGGCGCAGCGCCTGCATGTCGTGCACGGTATGCGCGGTGGAGAGCAGGCCGCGCTGGCTGAACATCACGTTGTAATTGAGGTCCTGGGACAGCCCTTCCCACAACTTCAGCGCATGCTCGTAGAGATGCGCGGATTCATCCCACAGGTAGTTGGAACGGACGATGGTGGTATTGCGCCCGGTATTGCCGCCGCCGAGCCAGCCCTTTTCCAGGACCGCGACGTTGGTGATCCCGTGCTCCTTGGCGAGGTAATAGGCGGTCGCAAGGCCATGACCACCGCCACCGACGATGACGACGTCGTATTCCGGCCGGGGGTCCGGGCTGCGCCAGGCCTCGGTCCACTTCTCGTGGTAGCTGGCGGCATTCCGCGCGAGCGTGAAGATCGAATAATGCTGTTTCATCAGGACTTACCGGGACGACCTTGGAATCGGCCGCGAGGATGGCCGAGCCCGCCACCCCCGTCCGTTGGCCGAGCGCCATGTAATGTCGCTGCAACGCCGCAGGGTCAAGGACTTAGCCCGCATGCGACTTAGTGCGCCACGCCGGAGGCGCCGTGCTCGTCGATCAGGTAGCCGGTCGAGAACCGTTCGAGCGAGAAAGGGGCGGCGAGGCGGTGCGGTTCGCCGGTCGCGATGGTGTGGGCATAGACGAAGCCGGAGCCGGGCGTCGCCTTGAAGCCGCCGGTGCCCCAGCCGCAATTGAGGAACAGGTTTTCGATCGGCGTCTTGCCGACGATCGGGCTGGCGTCCGGGCAGGTATCGACGATGCCGCCCCACTGCCGCAGGAAGCGCAGCCGGCTGAAGATCGGGAACAGATCGGTGAGGGCATTCAGCATGTCCTCGACCACCGGCGGGCTGCCGGCCTGTGAATAGGAATTGTAGCTGTCGATCCCCGCGCCCAGCACCAGCTCGCCCTTGTCGGACTGGCTGACAT
>DASYRS010000116.1:0-5732 GCA_036004205.1 Dongiaceae bacterium | reverse complement strand
GCTCTCCCACGTTTCGTAGAGCATCATCCGATGTTCATTCTCAGGATCGACATGCAGGACCGCCTCATGGAACATCGGTTCGCTTCGCATGGCATCCAGCACGCCGGTCAAGAGCTCAAGAAAGAGAGACCGCTTGGCCGGAACGACCTCGAACTTGATGAGATAGGTCACTGGCATAAGTCCATTCCTCTAGCTCTCCCGCACGAACTGCAGGATGTCGGCATGCAGGCGATCCATGTGCGTGAACATCAGGCCGTGCGGCGCGCCCTCGTAGACGAGAAACCGGCATCCGGGAATGATCTGAGCCGAGGGTTTCCCCGTAAGCTCGATCGGCGCCGAGCGGTCGCGGTCGCCGTGGATCAGCAGTGCCGGGACGTCGATCCGGCGCATCTCGGCACGGAAGTCCTCCTCGACCATGGCGCGGCTGCAAGCCAGCGCCGCCGGCACTGAGATCTGCAGCAGATTGACGCCCCAACTCATCATCGCGGGCGACGTTTCCGGAATGAAGAACGGCGCCGTGGCGTCGGCGATCCATTTCGGATAGTCCTGCTTCCATTGCGCCCACAAAACCTCGAAATCGGCTCTGGGCGCACCGTTCGGATTGTCGTCGGTCCTGAGCAGCATCGGTGTCATCGGCGCCAGCAGAATGATGCGCGCCAGGCGGCCACTGCCATGCCGCGTCAGATAGCGTACGATCTCGCCGCCGGCGATCGAATGGCCGATCAGGGTAAGACCCGCGAGGTCGAGCTCATCGATCAGCGTGGCGACATCGTCGGCGAAGGTGTCGTGATCATAGCCGCGGGCGGGTTGATCGGAACGGCCATGACCGCGCCGGTCGAAACCGATGCAGCGGAACCCCTGTTCGGCGAAAGCCGTCATCTGGTAGTCCCACATCCGGCTACCGAAGCCCATGCTGTTCAGGAACAGCATCGGCGCGCCCTGGCCCCAATCCCGCCAATAGAGTTGCGTGCCGTCTTTTGCTGTGATGAAAGGCATCTTCTTCCTCCTCGGCAAGGAACCGCTCCAACGAACGGCTTTCGACGAGGCCGAATATGGCGCCGGTCGCGGGCCGAAATCGATGACCTCACAGGTCAAAAAGCGATCTCGCCTGAGGGCGTCATTTGACCTGCGAAGTCATGGCGCCTGCGCGCCCGTCGCACTAGGATGGGCTCCATGACCACTCACCAGCTTCCATTCGGAGTGCTCCTTCGCCGATGGCGGGAGCGGCGTCACCTGACTCAGGCGGACCTCGCGCTTGTCGCGAACAGCTCGACCCGCCATCTCTCTTGCCTTGAGACTGGGCGATCGCAGCCCAGCCGCGAGATGGTCATGCACCTCGCCGAACATCTCGAGATTCCGTTGCGGGACCAGAACATGCTGCTCCTGGCCGCGGGGTTCGCACCGGCGTTCCAGGAGCGGCCGCTTGCGGAATTGGCGTCGGTCCGCATCGCGATCAGCCGGATTCTCGAGGCGCACAAGCCTTATCCCGCGTTCGCGGTCGATCGGCATTGGAACATTGTTCTGTCGAATGGCACGCTTCCTCAACTCTACGAGGGGTGCTCACCCGATCTGCTCCGCCCACCAGTCAACGCGGTCCGTCTCATCCTGCATCCGCTCGGCATGGGACCACGGATCGTGAACTTCATCGAGTGGCGCGCGCACACGGTCACCGTCCTTCGCCAGCAGGTGGAGGCGAGGTCCGATCCAGCGATTCAAGCCTTGCTGGCGGAGGTCATGGCCTATCCGGCGCCGAGCGGCGGCATCGCGCCAGTCACCGGCGATGGGCCGCAACGCTATGCAACGCCGCTCCAGATCGCCACTCGCTTGGGCACCGTCTCTTTCCTGAACACGAACACGATCTTCGGCACCCCGACCGACGTCACGCTGTCGGAGCTTGCCTTGGAGATGCTCTTTCCCGCCGATGAACATACGGTCGCAATCGTCAAGTCGATGGTCGACGAGGATACCGCCCGGCTTCCAAGCGGCGTTCGTCTGCAAAGCGCTGGTTGACTCCCATATCCCGACCGTGGCGGAGACATGCGCAATCTCCTATGCTGCATGTCCAATTGTCACGGCTGAGGACCAAGATGCCCAAGGAGCAAAATGCCTGACCGCATGCCCGTCCTGTTCGTGTCCCACGGCGCGCCCACCCTGCCCTTCGACGATGTGCCCGCGCGGCGGTTCCTGATCGAGCTGGCCCGGAAGGTGCCGCGGCCCAAGGCGATCCTCTGCGTCTCCGCCCACTGGGAAGCGGCGAATCCGAGCCTAAACGCATCGCCGCAGCCGGGCACGATCCATGATTTCTCCGGCTTTCCGAAAGCCCTCTATGAGCTGACCTACGACGCGCCCGGCGCGCCGGAGGTGGCGGAGCGCGCGGCGGCGCTGCTGCGTGCCGCCGGCTACACGCCAACCCTCGATGCCGAGCGCGGACGCGACCATGGCGCCTGGGTGCCGGCGATGCTGGCCTGGCCGGCCGGCGAGATTCCGGTGATCCAGCTTTCGCTGCTGCGCGGCCGCTCGACCCGCGAGCACATCGCGCTGGGCGAAGCCATCGCGCCGCTGCGCGATGAAGGCGTGCTGATCCTCGGCTCCGGCGGCTCGGTGCACAATCTGCGGCAGGTCTCGTGGGATGGTGGGCGCACGCCGCGCTGGGCCAGCGAATTCCAGGACTGGCTCGACAAGTCGCTCGCCGCCAACGACCTCGCCGCCCTCACCTCCTATCGCGGCACCCTCGACACCGCGCAGATGGCGCACCCGACCGAGGACCATCTGATGCCGCTCTACGTCGCCTTCGGCGCCGGCCACAGCGACGGCGGCGCCACCAAGCTGCATGGCAGCTTCACCCTCGGCAGCCTTGGCATGGCGAGCTACGGGTGGGGAGTGTAGTGGCCTCGAACAACGACCCGCCCGACTGGACGCCTCCGCCGATCACCGAAGCGGATGCGATGAAGTATGTCGGTAAATACATCCTTATCGGCATCACGAAAGAGGATGCCTCCGGCAACGTTGTCGATCAGTATCAGATCCATGGCGTGATCGAGCTGGTAGCGTCCAACCGCATCTCGATTTCCCTGCGCGGCGCGAGGCAGGGGGAGAGTTACGTCATTCCGCCCGCCCTGGAATATCTGGATCCGGCTGAGCCCGGTGAATACCGCCTCCGTAAGACCGGCGAAGTGGTTACCGATCCGGATTTTACGACGAGCTTCACGATTACAGCGCCCCAGAGGCAGTGACGCACGACGCGGATCGCCGAAAACCGTACTGCCGATATTGACATGCGACGCGGTTGCGATCGGCTGGTCCTGCACCTACATGCAACAAGCACAGTCACATTTCGGCAGGTGTATGATGGATGATCATATAGTCGAACGCCGTCGTTTCTTGCAGGTGTTTGCGCTTGGTTCGGTCGCCTTGCCGGCCGTCGCGCTGGCCGGCTGCGCCACGGGCTCAGGCCCCGCTCCGCGGCGGCGTCTCCATGGCGGCGGTAGCAGCGGCGAGAAATCGGGCAACGGGGGCGGGCCTGGCGCCGCGGGGTCCAAGGGCGGCAAGTAGCGGCCATCGCCCGATTATCCGCAACTGAAAGGCCGGCAGATCGCTGCCGGCCTTGATCGCAAACGTCCAGTCGCCGGCTACACAGCGTGGATGACGGCGGCCAGCACGCTCAATCCGAAACGCTGCCGCGCCATGGCGCAGGCCTCGTCGCCAGGCTCGCACGCGCGGCAGACATCCGGCCGCACATCATAGACCGCGCACGAGGTCGCGACGCCGACCTTGCCCGACAGGGCCGAGCAGCGATTGCCCTCGCACCGCATGCCGGAGCGGTCGGCGGCGACAAACGCGATTGGAATGCGAACCAGATCGGATTCATCTTCCGTGCTGAAGCGCGGCCAGTCACGATCGAACGAGCAGCATGCCCCGCAGGTCCGGCACGGCGATTGTTCCGGTGGCTGCGTCGTCTGGCCCACTATTTGCGGGCCTTGCGGGCGGCATAGCGGGCGTCGCGCGCCGCTTTCTGCTCGATCGCCAGGGCGGCTGCGCGCGCGGCATCCTCAGCGGCTTTCGCGGCGGCTTCGATCCGCTCCTGCGCGGCGCGCTGTTCGGCCTCCGCCGCCGCGCGCTGCTCAGCGGCAATCCGCGCGGCGTTGCGCTCGGCAAGACGCGCCTCGCGAGCGGCGACGATGGCCTCGCGCTTCGCTTTCTGCGCGATGACGGCCGGATCATCCGCGCCGGGCCGGCTGAGAATGCGCTGTAGCGTCGCCTTTCTCGCCGCCGCGGCGGTGTTCAAGCGGTCGCCGAAACTCTTTTCCTTGAAACTCATCGATCATCCATTTCAGATTTGAGGTCCGGGCATCGATCGCGATTGCTCCGGCAAAAAACAAAAGAGCCGGCCACCCGGCCGGCTCTTGATCTGTGGCTGAGAGGGGACTTACGCCGCCTGGGTAACGGCAACGCCCTTGCTCTTCAGCAATTCCTGCAATTCGCCGGTCTGGAACATCTCGCGCACGATGTCGCAGCCGCCGACGAACTCGCCCTTCACATAGAGCTGCGGCACGGTCGGCCAGCTTGCGAAATCCTTGATGCCCTGGCGCAGGCCGGGATCGGCCAGCACGTCGATGCCCTTGAACTTGACGCCCATGTGGGAGAGCACCTGGACCACCGCGGCGGAGAAGCCGCATTGCGGGAAGACCGGGGTGCCCTTCATGTAAAGGACGACGTCGTTGCTGCCGATATCGTCACGGATACGGTCGAAAACCGGATTGTCGCTCATTTCTCTCGTCTCCTGCGGCGGTCCTCCCGCCGAATTCCTTAACTCGCATATGAGGGCAAAACGCTGCCCTGTCAATCGCCCCGCCCGATGCCCTTGCCGCGATTGGGGTTAACGCCCCCTATTTCGGCGCCGAAGTCTGCAAGGCCAGGGCATGAAGCTGGTCGCCCATCCGCCCGCGCAGGGCTTCATAGACCATCTGATGCTGCTGGACCCTCGACTTGCCGGCGAAGGCCGCCGACACGACCTGGGCGGCGTAGTGATCGCCGTCGCCGCGCAGGTCCTCGATCTTCACCTCCGCATCGGGCAGCGATTCCTTGATCAGCCGCGCGATCTCGCTCGCTTCCATGGCCATGGCTCAGCTCCCCGCGCTCATCAGATCCGGGAAAAACGCCTCGTGCGTCGCATGCAGATCCGCGACCGATATGGTGCCGCTGTCGACCAGCGTCAATGATGCGCTGCCGGTCTCGCCCAGCAGCGTCACCGGCACGCCGGCTTTCTTCGCGTCGCTGAGGAACCGCTCGGCGTCGCCCATCGTCACGGTCGCGACATAGCGCGCCTGGTCCTCGCCGAACCAGAAGGCGTGGCTCGGCACCGCGGTCTGTGGCATGCGCAGGGTTGCGCCGAGGTCGCCGGCCATCGCCATCTCCGCGAGCGCGACCAGCAAGCCGCCGTCGGCGCAATCGTGACAGGCCGTCACGACGCCGGCCAAGATTTGCGTACGGATGAAGTCGCCATTGCGTTTTTCTGCGGCAAGGTCGACCGGCGGCGGCGCACCCTCCTCGCGGCCATGCAGCTCGCGCAGATAGATCGACTGGCCGAGGTGGCCCTTGGTCTCGCCGACCAGCAGAATGACTTCGCCCGGTTGACGAAGGGCGATCGGCGCCGACTTGGCCGCATCCGCGATCACGCCGACACCGCCGATCACCGGCGTCGGCAGGATGCCCTTGCCGTTGGTCTCGTTGTA
>DASYRS010000115.1:0-20501 GCA_036004205.1 Dongiaceae bacterium | reverse complement strand
GATCGACCTCGACGTCATCGGCCTGCGCATCACCGTCCTGTGCGACGCCTTGAGCGGCGCCGGACCCGATGCGACCCACAGCTGGGTGCCTGAGCTGCGCGACCTCAGCACTGCTCTCGCCGTGCTCGACACCGTCCTGCGCAAGCAGAACGTCCACATGCAGCTCAACATCGAGCAGCTGCGCAAACACCTCCAGCCATAACGAACAGCGCACCAACAACACCCGATGGACTTCGATCTTTATCTCAGGTTCGCCCTGGCGCTGATCTTGGTTCTGGGGCTGATCGCCCTGCTGGCCTGGC
The DNA here is from genome assembly GCA_036004205.1 of Dongiaceae bacterium. Taxonomy (GTDB): domain Bacteria; phylum Pseudomonadota; class Alphaproteobacteria; order Dongiales; family Dongiaceae; genus Dongia_A. Next base: position 20,199 of record DASYRS010000115.1, on the reverse strand, counting down.
TGCTGCGCCGCTTCGGCATGGGCGTGAAAATGACCAAGGGCCGCCGCCTCGGCGTCCTCGAGGTGCAGATGCTCGGCCCCCGCCATCGCCTGATGCTGATCCGCCGCGACGAGGTCGAGCACCTGGTGATCGTCGGCCCGGCCAGCGAGACCGTCGTCGAAAGCGGGATCAAACGGAGCGAGAGCTTCGCGACCGCCCTTGCGGGCGAGGAGCCGAAGCGATGATGCGTCGCCTCCTGCCCTTTCTGTTCCTCACCTTCATCTGCCTGATGCCGCTCGCCGCCTCGGCGCAGAGCGTGTCGGTCGATCTCGGCGCCGGTGGCGGCGGCAGCACCAGCCGCATCCTGCAGATCATCGCGCTGCTGACCATCCTGTCGCTGGCACCGGGCATCCTCATCATGGTGACTTCGTTCACCCGCGTGGTGGTGGTGCTCTCGCTGCTGCGCGCGGCGCTGGGCGGGCAGCAGACGCCGCCCAACATGGTGATGGTCAGCCTCGCCATGTTCCTGACCGCCTTCGTGATGGCGCCGACGTTCCAGAAATCCTACGAGGACGGCATCGCGCCCCTGATGGCCGAGCAGATCGACGAGCAGACCGCATTCACCCGCTCGGCCGCGCCGTTCAAGATATTCATGCTCTCCCAGGTGCGCGAAAAGGACCTGGGGCTGTTCATGGATATGGCGAACGCCGAGCCGGCGGCGACACCGGAGGACACTTCGCTGCAGATCCTGATCCCGGCCTTCATGATCAGCGAGCTGCGCCGCGCCTTCGAGATCGGGTTCCTGCTGTTCGTGCCGTTCCTCATCATCGACATGGTGGTGGCATCGGTGCTGATGTCGATGGGCATGATGATGCTCCCGCCCGTGATGATCGCCCTGCCCTTCAAGCTGGTGTTCTTCGTGCTGGTGGACGGGTGGTACCTGGTGGCGGGGAGTTTGGTGCGCTCGTTCGGCGGCGTGTAGGCGTGAACGACATCGGCACGATTCTCTACGGCGGCCTCTCGTTTCAAGGTCTCCTGGTCCTGATCACCATCGCATGCTGGTTCTGGCGGCGGCGGCCGGCAGTCCTGATAGCTCAAATTTACCTGCTTATGATTGGCGGATTGGTGTGCCTGATTACCGCGATGCCACCGGTCGGTCAGTTATTCTGGCGTATCGGCTTGAGCAATGCGCCACATTGCCTGGCCGATAGCGATTGCCGCAGCGAGTGGATATTTTGCGCCGGATGGCTTGCGGTTTCGGCTTCAGCCCTGGCGATACAAATCGTCGTCTTTGTGCAGGGTCGATCGGCACAGCGGACCAACTAGCGCCCGCTAGTGATGCGTGCCGGCGTGCTCGGCCGCGTCTTCATCCCCGCCTTCGTCGGGTTCAGCCTGCAGCAAGCACTCCGCCTCGAAATCGTAATAGTGGTCCGGATCGTCCGTCTCCGCCGGGCAGACGTCGTAGATGCGCACCTGATGGGTGAGATGGCGCCGCCCGCCAAGTTCGCGCAGAAATCGCTCGGGGTTGCTGCCCTCGGTATAGCCCAGGATGCACGAATCCTCGGTCAGGGCGATCAATCGGGAGCTGGCTTGCCGCTCGTGGGTGACCATTGGGCACCTCCTGCTCAGGCGGCGATGCTAGCACGCCCAGCGCGCTTTGGCGCAAGCGATCCGCAGCGCTTCGGACCCTCCGCCGCGCCCTCATTTCTTCCACACCCACTCCGCGCTGATCGAGCCCGCCTCGCCCTTGACCTGCCCTTTGTGCTTGCCGCCCACGCCCTTGTAGGGGCCGAAGCTGTCCGGCAGCTTGGTGCCGGCGAGGAACGGGATTTGGCGCTCGCCCGCCCCGATGCGCGAGCTGTCGGTGGCGACGACGACCGGCGGCGGGGACCCCAGGGTGTATTGCGTGGTGCCCTTCACGACATCGGTCTCGATGACCAGGCCGCGCCAGTCGGGCATGATCTTCGCGGAGCCCTTGGCTGTCGTCGTATCGGTATAGGCGCCGTCGCCGCCTTCCCCGCCCGGATCGCTGTCGACATAGGTGTCGTTCACGGTCACCACGCCGGTGCAGCCTTGCGGCTGCCACATCTGGTAGCGCGCCGGGCCGAGGTCGGGAGTCACACCCTGCATGGCCTGCTGCGCCTCCGGCACCTGCTGCGCCATCGCCTGCATCTCCGGCGTCTGGGACATCTTCATCGCCAGCGCGGTCAGGCAGGCTTCGTCGTTGCCGCATTTCTCCGCTTCGGCCTCCATATTGGCGAGCGTCTCGTCGCTAGGCGCGAATTGCTGCTGGACGTCCTGGGCCTTTGCGGTGGATGCCTCCATCGCGGCCTGCTGCTCCGGCGTCATGCCCTTCGAACCGACCTGCGAGGCCTGTCCGGCCTGCATCACGCATTGCGCGTTCAGCACGCGCTCGATCGCGGTGCTGTGGAAATCGGACTTGGTCTGTTCCCTGACCGTGACCTTGAACTCGATGGTCGCCGTCGCCCCCGCCGGCGCCGGCTCCGCCGCCAGCGCGTGGCCGGCCGTCAGCGGCATGCCCAGAATCGTCAAAGCCGTCGCCAGATTACGCCGCATCGATAGCCCCCTCTGTCGATTGACTTTGAGCAGTTAACGCGGGGGCCGAGGCGCCGGCAAGCGACAGCCGTCACACGGCCGTGCCGTGTTTTTCCCGGTTGGACGCCGGCGCGATCGGTGTATCTTGCCGCCCCGCAACATCGTTCCGCGCGCACAAATCGAAGGCACGACACATGGCAAGACGCAAGATCGCGATCATCGGGCTCGGCAAGATTTCGCAGGACCAGCACGTGCCGGTGATCGGCGCCAGCGATGCATTCGAACTGGCCGCAATCGTCAGCACGCGCGGCATCGGCCATGGCGGCGTGCCGGTCTTCAAGACTCCGGCTGAGCTCTACCGCGCGTTGCCGGAGATCGGCGTGGTCGCGGTCAACACACCGCCGGGCGTGCGCCACCCGATCGCGCGCCAGGCGCTGGCCGCCGGCAAGGACGTGCTCCTGGAGAAGCCGCCCGCCACCACCTTGTCGGAGCTGGCCGACCTGGAGGCCTTCGCCGGCGCGAAGAGCCGCGTGCTGTTCGCGACCTGGCATTCGATCTTCAATCCCGCGGTCGATGAAGCCCGCGCGATAATCGCCAAGAGCGGCTTGCGCTCGCTCCACATCGAATGGCGCGAGGATGTGAAGAAGTGGCACCCGGGCCAGGATTGGGTGTGGGAGCCGGGCGGCTTCGGCGTGTTCGATCCAGGCATCAACGCGCTTTCCATCCTGACGCACATCCTGCCCGACGTCGCGTTCGTGAAAAGCGCGGAGCTGACCTATCCCGCGAACCGGCAGACGCCGATCGGCGTGAAGCTCGTCCTTTCCGATGCCAACGGCACCGCCCTCTCCGCCGATTTCGACTGGCGCGAAAAGGGTGACGAGAAATGGCACATGATGATTGCGCTCGCGGACGGCCGCTCCGCGCGCCTGTTCAAGGGCGGGGCCGCGCTCAGCGTCGACGGCAAGACCATCGTCGAAGCGCCCAGCGAAGAGTATCAGCGCATCTATCGCCGCTTCGCCGCGCTGCTCGACGCGCGCAAGAGCGACGTGAACGCCGCGCCCCTGCGGATCGTCGCGGATGCGATGCTGGTCGGACGCCGCCTGACGACCGACCCATTCCACTGGTGAAGCTGGGCCCTACTCCGCGGCCTTGATTTCCAGGCGGATGACGTCGGATACCGCCGGGTACGCGAAGCCGTCATTGGCCTCGGCGACCATGCCGCTCTGGTCGGCGCCCTGATTGGCGCCCTTCTGGCGCGGTGCCTGATCGGCGCCCGCGCCCGGCTGCTGATCGATCTCGGTGCCGGCATCGAACAAGCGAACGGAAGCCGTCAGATCACCCGCCACGGGTCGGCCGTTTGCATCGAACAAGGCAAGGCCCCCGCCGGCGGGCGCATAGAACTTGTCGTTCGACTGTACGAACATGGTCGCGAAGGAGAGCCGGTCGCCCGGCTTCGCGGTCACGGTGAATTCGAGGCCCGGCGCGAACATCCCGGCCCGCGCGCCAAACTTGTCCATCAGCGCCAGTTGCAGCGGCTCGAAATTGCCATCCTCCGCCAGCGCCTGCAGCTCCGCAGACGCGGCTTTGCCCACCTCGAATGCGGCGGCGCTTGAATCGAGCAGGAAGACGCCCGGAGCGATCGGCGCCTTGACCGCGGCGGAGCCCGCCACCTTCAGCGTGTCGTTCGCGCTGACACTGCTGATCTTGATCGTGAACGTGGTGCCGCCGTCGGTCGTCGCCGCAAGCGCGTCACAAGAAACGCCAACCATCAAGGCGACGCCAAGACCGGCCGCCAGTACCTTACGCATTGTCCATCTCCTTGCTCGATGCGCGGCCAACGGCAGCGCTGTCATCCCAGCAACATGATGGACGCCGTCGACGTCGTGAAATGCCGTGACGGCATCGATTTCATGTGGAGAAACCTCGAAGCGGCGCCGTGCCGAAGCGCGGCTCAGCTCCCGCTCGCCCCTTCGCTGAGGCTGGCCTTCTTCAGGCGCTCGCGATAATCGGTGACGAAGGCGTCGATCCGGTTGACGCCGGCCAGCTCGGCCGAGACCGATTCCACCAGGCCGTTATCGGGCGCGGTCAGCATGGCGAAGGCCTTGGCCTGATCGGTACCTTCCATGCGCTCGCCATATTGGTTGGCGAGCGCCTTCAAGCCGCGACGGTCGGAAGCGAGCGACAAGGCCACCGCGCGATTCAGCAGCAGGGGCGCCATCCGGTCCTTGAAATGCTGTTCCTGCTTGGCCGTCAGTTGCTCTTCGGCTTCGGCGCTGCCGACCGAGGCGGCCGGATCCTTGGCGGGGTCCATCGCCGCCTTCAGCGCTGCCCGTTCGTCGGCCATCGCCTGCTCCTCGCCGGCGATCAGGTCGTCCAGCGCCCTCGCCGCGGCCGGCCATTCGCGCACCCGCCACTGCATGTCGGCGCGCAGCCACTTGGCCTCCAGGCTGTCGTCACCCTCCAGCATGCGGATGCCGCCGAGCGTATCGCCGGAATCGAACGTGGCGCGCGCTTCCAGCCGCTTGCGTTCCGCCGCCAGGTCGGGCGGCAACACCTCGTCGACCTCGCTGTCCTTCAGCGCTTTCAGCGCCAGCTCCGGCTTCTCATCCAGCATGCGGATGGAGGCGAGGCGCGTGCCGGCATGCGCCTTGCCGAGGCCGGTCAGGCGCTTTTGGACCAGCGTGTCCAGCAGCTCGGCGGCGCGGCCCAGCAGGTCGACCTTCACCAGCCGATCGGCCAGCAGCGACATCATGCGGTCGCCATCGGCCCCGGCCGGCGTCAGCTCGCGGAATTCGTCATAGAGCGCGACCGCGGTCAGCGGCGACAGGCGGTCCGCGCCATCGTCGAGATAGAGCTCGCGGAACGTCGCCGACATCTGCTCCCCGATCTCCTTGGCTTCCGGCCGGTCGGGGAAATTGGCGGCGGCGGCGCGCAGCGACACCAGTCCCTTGCGCGGCTGGTTCTCGCCCAGATAGAGCGTCCCCAGCTTGCGCAGCAGCTTGAACTCGAAATCGCCGCCGCGATTGACGAAGCGCAACGCCTCCAGCGGCGCGATCGCCTCGGCTGGCTTGATGTCGCCGCCTTTCAGCTTTTCTTCCACCAGATCGAATTGCGAGAGCGCCCTGATGTCGTCGAGCGGGGAATCGGCCAGCCGCGCCCACAGCGCCAGCGCCTGCTCGCGGTCGCCGGCCTTGAGCTTGATCTGTCCGTCGAGATAGCTGAGGCGGTCGCGCGCATCGCGGTCCGGCTGGTCCTGCCGCACCGCGTCGGCGAAACGCTGCGCGGCGATCGGATTGCCGGCGTCGTTCAGCGCGGCGCCGGCCGCGAGATAGATATCTTCGCGGATCGGCTTGGGATAATCGGCGATCGTGGGCAGGGGATCGGTGAAGTGCTTGGCCGCCTCTTCCCACTTCTCCTCGCGCGCCGCCAGCAGGCCCTGGAACAGGTTGGTTTCGGCGACGCCCGCCAGCGATTTGTCGGACAGGCTGGCATGCGCCTTGTCCAACTCGCCATCGAGCGTCTGGATCGCGCCGGTCAGCAGCGCCAACTCGCGCTGATCGAGCTGGTCGCGGCCTTCCCGGCCGATCTCCGAGAGGGCGCTGTCGGCTTCCCTGATCAGACCGTGCGCGAAATAGAACTCGCCCAGAGCCATCCGCGCTGCGGCGTTGTCCGCTTCGCTCGCCTCGGTGACCGCCTCCTGGAGCCGGCGTTGATCGGCCCTGAAGGTCGCCTCGCCGCCGCGCCGCCAGGACGGCAGATCGAACAGGCCAGGCACGCTCGCCAGGACCGCGTCACCTTCCACCGGCGGCTCCGGCTTCTTCTTCTCCGCCGTGGCCGGCGCGGCGGGCTCGGTCGTCTGCTCCTGGGAAGCGACCTGCTCGCCCTCGGCTGGCTCCGATGGCCCTGGCGCCTCCGCGATCGGCGCGAGCTCGCCCTGCGGCTTGGTGGTGACGACGACGCCCTGCGACAGCGAATCGACCGTGATCGCGTCGCCGAGGCTCGCGATCACCACGCCCTGATGGCTCGGCAAGAGCTGGAACTCGGGCCAGCCTTGCTGCTCGGCGATGCCAAGGGCGGCGGGACGGACCGGCACGATATAGAGCGAGCCGCCACCCGGGTCCGTCACGCTCGCGACGCGTCCGGGGCCGTTGGTGCGCAACAGCAGGCTGGAGGCGCCATCCGCCAGGCTTTCCCGGCGCTGTTCAATGGTCTTGGCCGGCGTGTCTTTTCCGCCGGGCGTGACGTCGACGATCCAGGACTTGCCCGACGCGGTCATCGCGACACCCAGCGGCGAGGCCTCGGCGATGCGGATGATGGTGACATCCGGCACGTCGAGCTTGCTGACCTTGCCCAGCCGTGCGACGCGCGCATCCTCCAGCAGAGCTTTGACATCGTTCGACGGCATGTCGAAGGCAAGCCATAGCGCACCGTTGCGGCGGAAGGCGGCCGCCGCGACATTCTCCGGCCAGGCGAACATGATCTTGGTGGTGCCCTTTTCCGCCGGCGCGACCTTGATCTGCACATCGACGGGCGCACGCGGCGGCAGCGCGGCCTGCTCAACCGCCGGCATCGGCGGCGGCGCGGCTTCGCCGGCCTGAGCCGCGGCCGGTGGTTCTGGCGCCGGCGCCGCTTCCGGCATCGCCGGCAAGCTCTGCAGCGCGAATTGCGGTGCGGACTCGGCCTTCGGCTCCGGTGGTTCGGCGGCGGGCGGCTCGGCGATGGTCTGCGGCTTCAGCTTGGCGGGCGCGGGTTCGGGCGCCGCCGGAAGAGTCGAGGCGACGCTCGGCTGCAGCTTGGGCTGCTCCTTGGTGCCCGCCTGCTCCTTGCCGGGCAGCTTCAAGGCCGGCGCCGACGCCGTTTGTTTCACCGGCCGCATGATGTCGAGCACGACCGTGCGGCCCAGCCGGAAGTCGCGCAGCTTGGCGCCGGGCGCCAACGTCAGGTAGATGCGCGCGACGTCGTCATTGACCGCGGCGATCTGCGCCAGCTCCTTCGGCAAGTCCCCGCGCGCCGGGCCAAGATCGATGTTCCCCGCCGCCGTGAAGATGACGGCGATCCGGTCGCCCTCGCGCGCGACGCGGTAGCCGATCGCGCCGGGCCAATCGATCGCCAGGCGCGTGAAGGTGCCATGATCGCCGTGACGCACCACGACCCCGCCCGGCTTGGCGGGGGCGCTTGGAGTTGGTGTCGTCTCCGTCTTGCCGGAGCCGGGCTTTATGATCCGCGGCGTTTCGGCTTTCGGGGCTTCGGCCTTGGCGGGTTCGGCCTTTGGCGTAGCGGTCTTGGGCGTCTCGCTGGTCTGCGTGCCGGCGCCGGTTTGTAATTTCTCCGCCGGTTTCGTTTGCGCCTTCTCCGCCGGCTTCGCCTCGGCTTTGTCTGCCGGCTTCGCCTCGGCCTTTTCCGCCGGCCACGCAGCGGCCGGCCGCAGGTCGACCACGAAGTTGCCGTCGTCGATGAACTGGCTGAGGGTCGCGGGCCGCGGCAATGTCAGTTCCAAGGTGCGCCCCTCGGCGTGCGCCGGCCCATCGACATAGCCCTTCAGGTTCCCCAGCGCGCCGGCCAGCTTGACCGACACCGGCTCGGAGAACGTGATCACCAGCTTGTGGCTCTTGATCTCGGCGCTGGTGGCGAGGCGGCCGGCGCGGTCGAGGACCAGCCGGCCGAACGTCTGGTGGGTCCAGCCGCGGGCGGAGATTTCCGTGTCGGCCAGCGCGAGCAAAGGCAGGCCCGCCAGCGCGATGGCCGCGCCGACGCCCGCCAGAAGACGCTGCCGAAAGGTTCGGCTCATACGCACCCGATATTGTGGCGGCGCCGAGCTTGGCTGAGACTCGGACGCCCTATCAGCGCAGATTACAATAAGGTCCAGCCGCTGTCCCAGCCCCGTCCGGAGACCGTTTATGAATGGCCGTAGGATGGATGGCCAGCGGCACCAATGCCGCCGCGGGCTTCAGTCGAAGCTGGCGAGCAGGGCGTCGATGTCGGCCTGCTTGCCGGCGTCGTCCGGCAATTGCGGGCCGTTCAGCAGCTTCTCGTCCGAGGTCTTCTGCGCCGGCTCTTCGCCGGGATGGGTTTCGCGATACTTCTGGATCTCGTCGCCGAACGCCGCGACCAGCGCCTCGACCCGGTCCTCGATATGCTTCAGCGTCTTCACCACCTTGGTGATGCGCTGGCCGGTGATGTCCTGGAAGTTGCAGGATTCATAGACCTGGGTGACGGCATTCGTCACCTGCTCGGCCAGTTCCGCCGGCATCTGGGCGGTCAGGCCCTCCAGCAATTCCATCGCCTGGAGAATTCCGTTGGTGGCCTCTTCGGTCGAGCCGACAATGGCGTCGAGTTCATCCGTCGCCTTCGGCAGATGCTCGGAGGTGATGTCGTCCGGCCGCAGCGCCGCGATCTCGCGCTTCGCCGCCAGGATGTATTTGGCGAGGCCCTCCAGCTCCGCGTAGACCTTCAGATTGACTTCCGAAAGATCGCCTTCCAGGGATTGCAGCATCTCGCCCACCACTTCGGCCACGTCTGCCCGGCTGGGCGAGCGGCTTTGCGCCTGCAGCTCGGACAGCCGCGCATTCAGTTCCGGCGGCATGCCGGGATCGCTGGACTTCCTACTCTTTGCCATCACAGCCACCCGCGCTCAGAAGTTGCCAAGGACGGAGGACAGCTTGGTTTTCAAGGTCGCCGCGTTGAACGGCTTCACGATGTAGTTGTTGACGCCCGCTTCCTTGGCCGCGACCACGTTCTCGGTCTTGCTTTCGGCGGTGATCATGATGAAGGGCAGGTTCTTCAGCTTGGAATCGGCGCGCACTTCACGCAGCAGCTGGATGCCGGTCATCGGCTCCATGTTCCAGTCGGAGATCACCAGCCCGTAGTCCTTGTCGCGCAGCTTCTGCAGCGCCATGGATCCGTCGGTCGCTTCGTCGACATTGTTGAAGCCGAGTTGCTTCAACAGATTGCGGATGATCCGCAGCATCGTCTTGTAATCATCCACGATCAAAATGTTCATGTTCATGTCGACAGACATGGCACCGTTCCTTTGTTGTGCTCCGGCCCTGTGATCCAGCCCGCCGGAGCATCTGATATTACTCTTCGATGATTAGCGGACCAACAGTTAAGCGGCGGTTAAACAAGGATATTCCTATCCCTAGGCACTATTCAGGGACCGGCAGCTGGCGGCGCTGCGCCAGTTCGAAGGTGATCTCCTTCGCCCGGGTCGGTGTGACCAGCGCCAGGATCGGTGCCACTTTGCGTTCGTTCATGCGGTCGACGACGTCGAGGAGGACGTCCATGTCCATCTCCTCGAACACTTTCGCGGCCGCCTTCGGCTTCATGTTCTCGTACATCTTCACCAGGCTCTTCAGCTCGGCCTCTTGCTCGTCGCTGCGCGTCTTCAGCAGATCCTCGACCGTGGTCTGGAGCGCCTTCAGCTCGGCCATCTTCTGCTCCATGCGCTGCTCGGCGGCCTGGATCAGGGCCTCGCGCTCATCCAGCTGGCGCGCTCGCAACTCCAGCTCCTCGCGCCGCTTGGCAAGCTGCTGAAGGACATCCACCTCTTCATCGGTATAGTCGAACGGATCGGGGACGGGCTCATCGCTGGCCGCCGCTTCGGCCGCCGCCGCCTCGGGCGACATGGCCTCGCCCATCGCGGGAGCAGCCGGGGCGGCTGGCGCCGCTGGAGTAGCTGACGTCGCTGGAGCGGCCGGCGTCGTGGCGGCCTGTTGTGCTGGCGGCGTGCCAGTGGCAGGTGCAGGCGCCCCAGTGGCAGGCGCTTGCGATTGCCCGCCGGCATTTGCCTGGCTTGACGTCGTTGGCGGCGGTGTCGTCGCTTGCCCGCCGGGTGCCGTTGAATTGGCGGCCGGCGTTGTCGGCGATTGGGTTGCCGGCGCCGGTTGGGCTGCCGGCTGCGCTTGGCCGGCCGGCTGAGCCTGGGCCAGCGACTCGCTGCCGACCGAGACCTCGATCGCGTTCCAGAGAGTCCCGACCTTGATGGTGATCGTGCCCGCCAGGGCGAACATCAGGATCGGCAGGAGACGGATGCGCATGGTTGGCCTCACCGCATTCCCGAGAGGGCGCTGAGGCTCGACACCTTGCGGTCGTCCTCCTCGTCCGCGAATTCGACAGCCGGCGCGGCATGAACGGCGGCTGGCGCCGGCGCGCTGGCAACGGCCGCGCTCATGCTGGCATTTTGCCGCGCCTTGGCGACGGCGGCTTCAAGCCGGTTGGCGGCGCTCTCCGCGCGCTCGGTCAAGAGCTTGAGGTCATCGCCGATCCGGCCGAACTCCGCGGTCAAGCCCTGCACGCGCTCGACCCGCGCCTGGAGATCGCCGCCGGCGACCTCCGCCGTCACCTTGAACTGATGCAGATGGCTCGCGGCCTGGTCGGTGGATTTCGTGAGGTCGGCGATCAGTTTCTCGAACTCGCCGCGGCTGGCGCGGATCGCCTCGATATGCTTGCTGAAGCGCCGGACATAGATGAGGGTCGCGACCAGCAGAATCGCCACCACCCCATCGGCGATCAGTGTCCAGGTCATCTTGTCGGATTCCCCAACTTCACTAGAGCTTCATCAGCCGGTCTTGGATCTGGACCGCGATGTGGCCGCCGCGGCGGCCCATATTGCCGCGGAACAGCTGCACCCCGCCGCAGCGCAGCTCGACCGGCGAGTTGGGCGTGCATTCCAGCTCCAGCCGCGAGCCGGGCTCCCAGCTCAGCACCTGGCCCAGCGACATGCTGAATTCGTCGAGCACCGCGTCGATCGGAACCTCGGTCTGCCAGAGCTCGCCGGACAGATGGGTTTCCCAGATCGAATCACGGCCGAACTTCTCGCCCATGAACATCTGCAGCAGCAATTCGCGCACCGGCTCCAGGGTCGCGTAGGGCAGCAGCAGTTCGAGGCGCCCGCCGCGATCTTCCATGTCGACGCGCAGGCGCGCGAGTACTGCGGCATTGGCCGGGCGGGCGATGGCGGCAAAGCGCGGATTGGTCTCCAGGCGCTCGAACCGGAAGGTGACGGGCGACAACGGATCGAAAGTGGAGGTGAGGTCGTTCAGCACGACGCCGATCAGTCGCTCCACCAGGTTGCGCTCGATCGTGGTGTAAGGCCGGCCCTCGATGCGCATCGCGGCGGTCCCGCGGCGGCCGCCGAGCAGCACGTCGACGATCGAATAGGTAAGCGAGCTGTCGACCATCAGAAGGCCGAAATTGTCCCACTCCTCCGCCTTGAAGACGCCGAGCATCGCGGGCAGCGGGATCGAGTTCAGATAGTCGCCAAACCGGATGGCAGTGATGCTGTCGAGCGAGACTTCGACGTTGTCCGAGGTGAAATTGCGCAGCGAGGTGGAGAGCATGCGCACCAGGCGGTCGAACACGATCTCCAGCATCGGGAGACGTTCGTAGGAGACCAGCGCGCTGTTGATGATCGCCTGGATGCCCGACGGCTTCTCGTCTTCGCCGCCGCCGCCGGCGCCAAGGCCGAGCAGGCTGTCGATTTCATCCTGGTCGAGGACGCGATTGGATTTGGGGCCACCACCGCCGGCTTGTTGCTCGCCTTCGGCCGGGTCCGCGCCTTCGGCTCCGTCGCCGCCCGCCATCGCTTCCCATTCGGCGGCGGCGGCGCGCTCCTCCTCGCTCATCTCGTCGTTGTCTTTGTCGTCGGGGATCATTGGCTTACGCTTTCCCTCGTCCGGTCACTGAATCTGCACGACTTTGAAGAGCACGTCCTTGACGGTCGCGGGCGCGGCCGCCTTCTGCGCCCGGAGCAGCAGCTCCTCGCGTAGGCGCTGCAGCCCGTCGGAACCCTGCAGATCCTCCACCCGCACGCCGCGCAGGTAGATCTGGAACTGGTCGACCACGCGCGGCAGCACGTTGGGCAGCGTCTCGGAATCCTCCGGCTTGCCCAGCTCGAGCGCCAGCTTCAGCTTGAGATAGGAGTTGCGCTTGCTCGCGGTCGACAGGTTCACCGTCATCTCGTCCAGGTCGTAATAGACCGGTGGGTGCTCCGCTTCGGCTTCAGCCTCCGCCGCTTCGCCCTCGATCGGTTCATGACCTTGGAATAGCAGGAACCATGCCGCGGCTCCGCCGCCGCCAAACAAAATCAGCGGCAGGATGATGAACAGCACCAGCTTCTTGCCGCTCATCCGCTTTTTTCTGACCGGTGGTGGCGCTGCCTCGATCGCTTCTTCCGCCATCAATCGCCCTCGGATACTACGCACGCGCGAGACGGCTCGAGCCGCCCTCGTCCCATGCCGCAAGGTAGGGCCGGGATGGTTAAAAAGCGGTGAAATTGCCGGCTAGGCCAATGGATAGTGCCGACGCCCGAGCGGCTTGGCAGGAACTGCCGGACGCCCGGCAGCATCTGCCCGCGCGCCGCCGGTCGTGGAGCGGGCGCGGATCGCGCGACAGCGGCCCGTTATCCAGCTTTTCCGGCATCTTACGGTCCTGGCACGGAAGCTGCATCGATGGGTTCGCCGGCATGAAGACCGGCAAATGAACCCGTTATGGGACGCTGTCATGGAAACACCGACTTACATCGCGTTATCGCGACAAATGGCCTTGCGTGCGCAGATGGATGTGGTGGCGAACAACATCGCCAACGCCAACACGCAAGGTTTCAAGGCTGAAATGATGTTGATGTCGGAAGTGGACCTTCCGGCTGAAAAGGGCACGAAGCTGGCCTATGTCCAGGACTTCGCCACCGCCCGCGACTTTTCGCCCGGCACGCTCCGCCCGACCGGCAATGACCTGGACCTTGCCATCCAGGGCAACGGTTTCTTTGCCGTCCAGACGCCGGACGGAGTGCGCTACACCCGAGTCGGGCGCTTCCAGCTCAACGAGGATGGAGTCCTGGTGACCAGTCACGGCTATCCGGTCCTCTCCGGCGGCAGCGCCGTCACCATCAACCCCGACGACGGGCCGGTGAACGTGGCCGAGGATGGTACCGTCTCCACCGACCGGGCGCGGGAAGGCCAGTTCCTGCAGGTGGTCGGCAAGCTCGACGTGGTCGATTTCAAGAACCGCGCCGCCCTCGAGCCCGTCCCGGACAACCTGTTCGACGCCGGCGCGCAGCCGACGACCGAGGCCACCGGCAAGGTCGCGCAGGGCATGCTGGAAGATTCCAACGTCAACCCAATCGTGGAAATGACCAACATGATCGAAGTGACGCGCAACTACCAGACCGTGCAGCGCTTCCTGGACGGCGAGCACGATCGCCAGCGCCGCGCCATCAACAGCATCACATCCAATAGCTAAGGGAAGGAGACAAAAGCCATGCGCTCCCTCACCACCGCCGCGACCGGCATGCAGGCCCAGCAGTTGAATGTCGAGGTCATCTCGAACAACATCGCGAACGCCACCACCACCGGCTACAAGCGCCGCCGCGCCGAATTCGCCGATCTGCTCTACCAAGATTTTCGCCGCGTCGGCACGCAATCCTCCGACACTGGCGAAATCGTGCCCGCTGGCGTTCAAGTCGGAGTCGGCGTCAAGCCGGTCGCCGTCTTCCGTATCCAAGAGCAGGGCAACCTGCAGATGACCGACAATCCGCTCGACGTCGCAGTCAAGGGCCGCGGCTTCTTCCAGGTCGATCTGCCGGACGGTACCACCGCCTATACCCGTGATGGCTCGTTCAAGCTGTCCAACGACGGCACGATCGTCACGCAAGACGGCTTCACGGTGCAGCCCGGCATCACGGTCCCGACCAATACGACCAGCCTCACCATCAATGCCAGCGGCCAGGTCGAAGCGACCATCGCCGGCCAAGTGGCGCCGCAACTGCTTGGCCAGTTCCAGCTTGCCAACTTCATCAACGAAGCAGGCATGGATGCCATCGGCGACAACCTGCTGACGGAGACCGAAGCTTCTGGCACGCCCACCACGGGCAATCCCGGCTCAACCGGCTTCGGCGCGCTGCAGCAGAACTTCCTCGAAACCTCCAACGTCAACATCGTGTCGGAGATCACCGATCTGATCACCGCCCAGCGCACTTATGAGATCAATTCCAAAGTGATCCAGGCGTCGGACGACATGATGGGCACGATTTCGCAGATCCGGTAAGGAGGGTTCGTCATGCGCCGCTTTCGCCCGCTCGCGATCGCCTTGTTGGCCGGTTTTTGTGTCTGGCAACCGCTTCAGCCCGCGCTGGCCGAGGAGGCCGTGCCGGAGCCGTCGGACACGCTCACCTTGCGCGACCGCATCATGGTCGACGACGAGGTGGTGCGGCTCGGCGATCTGTTCCAGGAGACGCTCAGCGACGGCGATCTTGCGGTCGCTCAGGCGCCGAGAGCCGGTCAGACCCTGACGCTCGATGCCCGCTTCCTGCAGCAGGTGGCGCGCGCCTACCGGCTCGACTGGAAGCCCAACTCGAAATACCAGAAGATCATGATCGGCCGCATGAGCCAGCGCGTCACCGCACCGATGGTGCGCGACGCCATCGCGATCGCGGTGCAGGAACGGATCGGGTCGTCCAACGATCTCGACATCGCGCTCGACGGCGGCGATCTGGAGCTCGATCTGCCGACCGACGTGGAGAATTCGGTCACGGTCAGCGCGATCAATTTCGATCCGTCCTCCAACCGTTTCGCCGCCATCCTGGTGGCGCCGGCCGACGGGCCGCCGGTGATCCAGCGCAACGTGTTCGGAACGGTCTATGAAATGGCCCAGATTCCGGTACCGAAGCGCCTGATCAGCGCCGGGGACATCATCTCCGCCGACGACCTGGAATGGCAGGCCGTGCATCTGTCGCGCCTTTCGGGCAACAGCCTGACCGATGCCGAGCAGCTGGTCGGCCACATGGCCAAGCGGCCGCTGAAGGCCGGGCAGCTCCTGCGCCAGAGCGACGTCGCCGTCTCGCCGATCATCCACAAGAACGACCTGATCCGCCTGGTCGTGAGGACCGGCCAGATGACCTTGAGCGTGCAGGGCAAGGCGCTGCAGGACGCGGCGCTCGGCCAGACCATCCGCGTCATCAACGTCAACAGCAACCGTCAACTGTCCGGCACGGTGGTCGATGCCGGGACCGTCGCCGTCGGGTTCGACGTCGCGTCGATCAATTGAGGAGACCCGCCATGTCCAGGAAATATCTGCGCGCCGCCACTTCCATCGGCCTCTCGCTCGCGATCGTCGGCTGCGGCAACACGCTGGAGCGCATCGCGCGCGCCGGCCAGGAGCCGCCCTTGTCGCCGATCGAGAATCCCAAGGCCCAGGACCTCTACCAGCCGGTCAGCCTGCCGATGCCGGACCCGCTCACCGACGCGCGCCAGCCGGCTTCGCTGTGGCGCCAGGGCTCGCGCGCCTTCTTCAAGGACCAGCGCGCCGGCCGTGTCGGCGATATCCTGACCGTCGTCATCGAGATCAAGGATGAGGCGACGCTCGACAACACCACCTCGCGCACCCGCAGCGCCGATGAAAGCGCCGGCCTCGACAACCTGCTCGGCTACGAGGACAAGCTCGACAACATCTTCAACGGCAGCATCGAGCCGACCGATTTGGTGAACGCCGACAGCGACAGCACCAGCACCGGCACCGGCTCGACCGCGCGCGAGGAGGAGATCGACTTGCGCATGGCCGCCGTCATCACGCAGATCCTGCCCAACGGCAACCTGGTGATCCAGGGCAGCCAGCAGGTGCGCGTGAACTACGAGCTGCGCGACCTTTCGGTGAAGGGCGTGATCCGGCCAGAAGACATCACCGCGGTGAACGAAGTCCCGTACGACAAGATCGCCGAAGCGCGCATCGCCTACGGCGGCGAGGGCACGGTCAGCGACCTGCAGCAGCCGCGCTACGGCCAGCAGATCTTCGACATCCTGTTCCCCTTCTAAAGACGGCGCCCAAGAAGCGTCACCAGTTCCTGACGGCAACTCAAAGCCCCGCTGCGCAAGCAGCGGGGTATTTTTCGACGGCATTTTCTGGGATTTGGTCGTCGCAGCTAGATCGAGAAACAGCTTGAGGACTTACCTGTTTATCCGAGATCCAACTATCCGTTCATCCCGCCAAGATCAGACCCCTCAAGGCGAATTCGCCACTAAAGAATAATCGAGGGAAATCTCCGCTCAGTGAGCCAGCGACCGGCTGACGAGGCGGACACAGGCAAAGCGCGGCTTTCACGTCGAGGTCGTTCAGCTACTGGTTCACAACGTGCTTCGCAAATCTCGCTGTGGGCTTATTTTACTATGGGATAGAGATCATCCGGCTCTAGTAAGCTTAACTTCACAAACTAGCATTGAATTTCTCCCTATTTCGCGGGATAGTAGGACGATAGCCTTCTTTCTTATCGCCATGTGAGTTTATTGCCAGGGGATCGTCGCGGAACCGGATAGCAGCAGACCAAGCATCGCTGGGACGTAGGGCATTGCGCGTCGTCCCTACCGTTATGATGGAAAATCAGGAACGCTCCATCGCCCTTTGGGACCTGAGATCAGGCGCGCGGGAGTATTTGCACCGAAAGTCACACAGTCAACGCGAAGGGGGAGCGTCATGGGCGTCATCATTCCTGGCGGCAGCGGGGCCGACAAGATCGTCGGCACCGGCAAGGACGAGGAGATCTACGGTTTCGACGGCGACGATAACCTCAACGGCGGCGGAGGGGATGACAAGATCTTCGGGGGAAACGGCGCCGACCTCATCCAGGGTGGCAGCGGCAACGACTTCCTGAGCGGTGATGCCGGGAACGACGCCCTGCAGGGCGGGAGCGGGAAGGACGTCATCGTCGCCGGTCTGGGCGACGACAGTATCAACGGCGGCAGTGGAATCGACCGCGTCATCGCCACCGGAACGCTCGATCAGTACACGATTTCAAACTTGAAAGACGGCTCGTTCCAGATGTCGGACAATGTCGCCGGACGGGACGGCAAAGACATCATCAAGGGCATTGAGTTCATCGAGTTTGGCGACGGCTTTGTGCTTGACCTGACCGGCGTCAACAACAATCCCTATGCGCTCAACGACAAGGCCGGAACGTCAGAGAATTCAAGCATTCTCATCAATGTCCTCGCCAACGATTTCGATCCCGACGCGATCATCTTCGGCCAAGCGACGACGCTCACCATCAGTTCGGTCGATGCGCCTCCGAGCGGTGCGACTGCCTCGATCGTGGACGGAAAGATCCATTACGATCCAGGAACCACGTTCGACCATCTGAACGTCGGCGAAACCGCGACCGATACCTTCAATTACACGATCTCGGACGGCAAAGGCGGAACCTCCACCGCCTCGATCACGGTCACGATCACCGGCACCAACGACGGGCCGATCGCGGTGGCGGACAGCGGTTCGGCCACGGAATACGAGGACGAGTCCGTGACGATCGACGTCGTCGCCAACGACGCCGATGCGGATAACGGTCACGTGCTGACCGTCGTGGCGGCGTCCGTGCCCGCCGGACGGGGCGCTGTTGAGATCGTCGACAACATGGTGGTGTTCAGCCCAGGAACAGATTTCTATCACCTGGCCGACGGTGCGACCGAGACGGTTGTTATCTCCTACACGATCCAGGACGAGTTCGGCGTGCAGTCGAGCTCGACCGCGACGATCACCGTGACCGGTAGCAATGACGGCCCAGTCGCGGAGTCAGACACCGGATCGACAACGGATAATTCGACCGTCCTCATCGATGTGATCGCCAATGACACCGATGTCGACGACGACCATGTTCTCACCCTGGTTTCGGCGTCCGCGGAAGCCGGATCGGTCACAATCGAGAATAATCAGCTGTTGTTCGATCCGGGGTCGGACTTCGACTTTTTACCGGTGGGCCAGTCAATCGATGTGGCCATCAACTACGTGGTCGAGGATGAGTTTGGCTGGCAAGCCGAGGCGACCCTGACCATGACGGTCACTGGTGCCAACGATGGACCTGTCGCGGTTCCGGATGAGGTGACCAGCAGCGAGAATCAGGTTCTTGTCATCGATGTGCTGGAAAATGATGTCGATCTCGACCCGGATCACACGCTCTTCCTGAGGTCTGTTTCGGTGCAGGAGGGACCCGGCTCGGTTGAGATCTTCGAGCAAAAAATCAAATTCTCACCGGGAACAGACTTCGACCATTTGCCAGAAGGCAAATCGGTCGAAGTTTTAGTCGACTATATGATCGAGGATGAATTTGGCGCGCGGTCAAGCTCGACGTTGAAGATCACCGTAGTCGGCACTAACGATAGTCCGCTGGTATTCGTGGATATTGCGTACACGTCAGAGAACCAGCCTGTCACAATCGACGTCCTCGCGACCGATTTTGATGTCGATGACGATCACGTCCTGACGGTGGTCTCGGCAACGGTTCCGCAGGGGTCCGGTTCGGCTTCGATCGTGGACAACAAGGTGGTGTTCGATCCGGGATCCGACTTTGACTACCTCACCCAAGGACACTCGGCTGAGGCGCTTGTGACCTGTGGGATATCGGATGAACACGGCGCCGTTTCCTATTCCGAGTTGCTCATTCTTGTTCTCGGCACCAATGATGGGCCGCTCGCGATTCATGATGATGGGTTGACCGTTCTTCGGGATCACACCGATATCGACCGCGCTGGCACGCTCGGGCGCGCGTTTGCCTTGGGTTCGGACGGCGCCGACCCTCAGACGATCGATGGCTTCATCTCGGGCCTCGATGTGCTCGAGATCGCCGGGTTCGGAGACCTGCTCAAGAGCGATGGAGCGGTCAATCTAGCGCAGGGCAAGGGCGTGACGGCTTCGGGCGACGTTGCCCAGGTGCTGTTCGACACCGGCTCCGGACAGCTGTCGGTCGATAGCGATGGCGCCGGCACGGCGGCGCCGGTTTTGCTCGCCACCCTGACCAGCGTTGCAAGCCTGCAGGCTCAGGATATCGTGGCCGTTTGATCGAACCTGCTCCAAGCGAAGAAAGTGCCTCCGCCAAGGCCGCCTTCGGATGATCCTGGCGGGTCACACGAGGGCCCGCGCGCCAGCCCACTCGAGAATCGATTCACCGTTGATAAAAACCTACGAGATATCCGAGATCGAACAGGCCATATGAGCACCCATGTTCGCGGCGCCAAGCTTCCGCTTATGACACATCTCGGAAATGGCGCTCAGTCTGGACAAGCGCACAGGGTGGATCTTTCGTAGCGATCGCCTCTCCACCCGAGTTGTCCTTGCGACTTGGTGGTGCTGGTGGCGGGCAGGTCAACGGCCGTAGTCTACAGCCGATGGACCTCGTCGGCGCCGCCCTGCGCAATCCGATCAATCGCGCGATCTTGCAGCGCCTGGCGCTGCTGGGCGCGCCGCAGGCACGGCTGGTGGCGGGGTGCGTCTATCAGGCGGCGTGGAACGAACGCGCGTGCCGGTCGCCGCAGAGCGACATCAAGGACTACGACATCTTCTATTAAGACGATTCCGACCGTTCGTGGGAGGCGGAGGACGCCGTCATCCAGCGCGGACGCGTGCTGTTCGACGACCTCGACGCCCTGATCGAGGTCCGCAACCAGGCGCGCGTGCATCTGTGGTATCCGCAGCGCTTCGGTGCGCCCTACCCCATCCTCGTACGACAAGATCGCCGAAGCGCGCATCGCCTACGGCGGCGAGGGCACGGTCAGCGACCTGCAGCAGCCGCGCTACGGCCAGCAGATCTTCGACATCCTGTTCCCCTTCTAAGAAGACGCGCGCGACCGCGTCACCAGTTCCTGACGGCAAACTCAGCCCCGCTGCGCGAGCAGCGGGGCCATTTTTCAC
>DASYRS010000114.1:0-3322 GCA_036004205.1 Dongiaceae bacterium | reverse complement strand
TGGGCTATGTGCTGGCCGGAGCCATGATCTTCAACATGGTGTGGGCCGGGATGGCGGGCACCTTGATCCCACTGGCGATGGACCGGCTGGGGCTCGATCCCGCCATCGGCGCGGGGCCGTTCCTCACCACCACCACCGACGTGCTCGGCTTCTTCTCTTTCCTGGGCCTCGCGACCTTGTTCCTGGTGTAGGAGGGTGGCAGGATACCGGACATCCCTCAGAAGCCAGGAATCGACCATGCCCCGCCAGCTCATCTCCTCCGGCTCCAAGTTCGAGGCTGAAGCCTGCTATTCCCGCGCCGTCCTGGACGGCGATTTCGTGTTCGTGTCCGGCACCACCGGTTTCGACTACTCCACTATGACGATCTCCGCCGATGTGGCGGAACAGACCCGTCAAACCTTCCGCAATATCGAATCCGCGCTGCAGAAGGCCGGTTCGTCGCTGAAGGACGCAGTGCGCGTGACCTACTATGTCGTTAATGCGGACGACTGGCCGAAGGTCTATCCGGTGTTCAAGGATTTCCTGGCGGAATCGCGCCCGGCATCCACCGCCCTGATCTGTGGCCTCATCGATCCGCGCATGAAGATCGAGATCGAAATCACCGCCCGCAAGAGATCCTAGATGCATACCGGCACCATCCTCATCACTGGCGCCGGCCGCGGCCTTGGACTCGAATTCGCGCGCCAATATGCAGTGGGTGGCTGGCACGTCATCGCCTGCTGCCGCGCACCGGACAAGGCGCCGGAGCTGAAGAAGCTCGGCAAGCAGGTCGAGGTGCACGCGCTCGACGTGACTTCGGCGGATTCGATCCAGCATCTGGCGAAGACTCTGGCCGGCAGGCCGATCGACGTCCTCCTCAATAATGCCGGGCTTCATGGCGACCGCATGCCGTTCGGCGCGACCGACGTCGATCTGTGGAAGACGATCTTCGCGGTAAACACCATCGCGCCGGTCCAGATCCTCGCGGCGTTTCTGGAAAATGTGGCCGCCAGCCCGCAGAAGAAGGTCGTCAACATCAGCAGCAAGGTGGGCTCGATCGGTGACGGGCCAGCCGGCGGCAGCTACGCCTATCGCTCGTCCAAGACCGCGCTCAACATGGCGATGGTGAATGCGGCGCACGAATTGAAGGGGCGCGGCATCACCATCCTGCTGATCCATCCTGGCTGGGTGCAGACCGACATGGGCGGGCCGAGCGCGCCCGTCAGCATCGAGCAGAGCATCACCGGCGTCAGGCGCATCATCGACAAGGCGACGCAGGCCGAGACCGGGCATTTCTACGACTACACCGGCAAGCAGCTGCCCTGGTGAGACAAGGCTATCGCCTATGAAGCATGATGCAAATGCGATCCCCCTCCCCCAAGCTGGGGGAGGGCCGGGGTGGGGGAAGCGAGCGAAGGCTGCTTGCGTTCGTGCGCCGGCTTCCCCCACCCTAACCCTCCCCCGTATCGGGGGAGGGGATTGCAGCGCGTGTCCTCTCATTTGATTGCGAGTGCCGCCAAGGAGACATCCATGATCCTGACCGAAGAACAACAAGCGATCGTCGACATGGCGCGCGCGTTCGCGGATGGTGAGTTGAAGCCGCATGCGACGGAATGGGAAGCGGCCGGCTATGTGCCCGATGCCGTCGTCACCAAGATGGGCGAGCTTGGCCTCATGGGCATGCTGGTGCCGGAGGAATGGGGCGGCGCCGGCGTCGATTACGGCACCTACGCGTTGGTGGTGGAGGAGCTGGCGGCGGGCGATGCCTCGGTCAGCACGTTGATGAGCGTGCATACCTCGGTCGTGTGCCTGCCGATCCTCAATTTCGGCACCGAGGCGCAGAAGCAGCGGTTTCTCACGCCGCTTTCGACCGGCGGCATGGTCGGCGCCTTCTGCCTGACCGAGCCGGGCGCCGGATCGGACGCGGCGGCGATCAAGACCCGCGCCGTGCGCGACGGCGATTCCTATGTGCTGAACGGCAGCAAGCAGTTCATCTCCAACGGCAAGCGCTGCGGGGTCGCGCTGGTCATCGCCGTCACCGATCCCGCCGCCGGCAAGCGCGGCATCAGCGCCTTCCTGGTGCCGCAGGGCACCAAGGGCTTCGAAGTCGCGCGGCTGGAGAACAAGCTGGGCCAGCGCGCGTCCGACACCGCGCAACTGGTGTTCCAGGACTGCCGGATTCCGGCCGATCTGCGCCTGGGCGAGGAAGGCGAGGGGCTGAAGATCGCGCTCGCCAATTTGGAGGGCGGCCGGATCGGCATCGCCGCGCAAGCCATCGGCATGGCGCGCGCGGCCCTCGAGGAAGCGGTGAAATATTCCAAGGAGCGGAAGACTTTCGGCAAGCCGATCGCCGAGCATCAGGCGATTGCCTTCCGCCTCGCCGACATGGCGACCCAGATCGAAGCGGCGCGCGCGCTGACCCAGCATGCCTGCGCTGTCCGGGCCAGCGGTGCGCGCGCGCTGAAGCATGCGGCGATGGCAAAGCTGTTCGCGAGCGAGATGGCGGAGAAGGTGTGCTCCGACGCCATCCAGATCCACGGCGGCTACGGGTTCCTGAAGGACTTCCTGGTGGAGCGGATCTATCGCGACGT
This sequence comes from Dongiaceae bacterium, assembly GCA_036004205.1. GTDB lineage: Bacteria > Pseudomonadota > Alphaproteobacteria > Dongiales > Dongiaceae > Dongia_A. Next base: position 752 of record DASYRS010000114.1, on the reverse strand, counting down.
GCGGGTAACCAAGATCTACGAGGGCACCAGCGACATCCAGAAGATCATCATCTCGCGCGAACTGTTGAGTGCCTGACCGATGAGCGCCGCGCCGATCGAGTTCTATTTCGATTTCTCCTCGCCCTACGGGTATCTCGGCGCCCAGCGCATCGATGCGATCGGCGCGGAGTTCGGCCGCGCGGTCACTTGGCGGCCGGTCCTGCTCGGCGTCATTTTCAAGGCGACCGGTCAATCGCCGCTGGTCAGCCAGAATCTGCGCGGTCCCTATGCCGCGCGCGACATGGCGCGCAGCGCGCGCAAGCTCGGCATCAGGTTTGCATTCCCCGGGGGATTCCCGTTCTCTTCGACCCATGCCTGCCGCGTGTTCTATTGGCTGGAAGGCCAGTCGCCCGAAGCCGCGAAGGCCTATGCGCGGGCGGTCTTCAATACGGCCTTCGCCGAGGGCAAGGTGGTCGCCGATCCCGAGACGGCCGCGGATGTCGCCGTCGCCCTCGGCCACGACCGCGCCGCCATCCTGGCCGGCATGCAGGATTCCGCGATCAAGGAAAGGCTGCGCGCCGAAACGCAAGCGGCGATGGACAAGGGCGTGTTCGGCTCGCCCTTCGTGATCGTCGACGGCGAACCCTTCTGGGGCAACGACCGCCTGCCCGAGGTGCGCGAGTGGCTGCAGACCGGCGGGTGGTAAGCCGACGTCGGCCTCGAGCACTCACCCGGCAGTACCTGCCCTTCGCCTGTCATCCCGGCCAAGCAGC